>NZ_JASJFF010000735.1:0-1159 GCF_030065435.1 Microcystis sp. M53603_WE2 | reverse complement strand
TGGAAAGAGAAAATCTCCCTTAATTTTTATATGGACGATGTGCTTTATGTGCGGCAATTAAACGCGGAAACGGAATTCTATCGGCAGCGATCGGGTATTATTGCCGAAGCAGTGGGAGATTTACGCAAAGTTGCCCACAAAACCACTAAAATCCTAGCCATGGGGGAAGATAAGCAATTTATCGCCGAGATTTGGCATCATTTACAGCAACGCTATCAAAATCAAGATTTATACTTTACCCAATCGAGTCCGACTTTTTTTGAAGTTACCCACGTTGAGGCTACCAAGGGAAGCGCCACCCAATTTTTGGCCGAAGATATCCTAGGATTACAACCGCAAAACGTTATGGCGATCGGTGATAATTTTAATGATGTTTCTATGCTCACCTATGCGGGTGTCGGTGTTGCCATGGGTAATGCTCCCCAAGCTGTTAAGGATCAAGCCGATTGGGTTGCCCCTAGTGTAAACTTAAATGGGGTGGCTGCGGCCTTGGAAAAGTTTGTTTTAATTTGAGGAATGGGGAAGTGGGGAAATGGGGAATTGGGGAATGGGGAGATGGGGAATTGGGGAGATGGGGAATTGGGGGAATTCAACTAAAACCCTACAACCCTAAGACCCTACAACCCTAAAACCCTAACACCCTAAAACCCTTTTCATCGAGAAAATTATGACTATTAATACGCAAACTGTTACGATTTCTAACAAAGATATTGACATAGATGCCTATTTAGCCATTCCCGATCAAGGGGGAATTTATCCGGCAATTATCGTGATTCAGGAAATATTCGGCGTAAACGACCATATTCGCGATGTCACCCGCAGAATTGCCCAAGAAGGCTATATAGCGATCGCTCCTGCCATTTATCAGCGATTCGCTCCTGGTTTTGAAACGGGGTACAGTATGGAAGATATTGAAATCGGTCGTCAGTACAAAGAACAAACCAAAGCAGCCGAATTACTCAGCGATATCCAGGCCACCATCGATTATCTTTATAGTTTGCCACAGGTGCAAAAAACCGGTGTCGGCACGATCGGTTTTTGTTTTGGTGGTCATGTGGTTTATCTTGTCTCCACTCTAGAGGATATCAAAGTTACTGCCTCTTTTTACGGTGCGGGAATCACCACGGGAACCCCCGGGGGTGGTCAAGCGACAGTGAAG
>NZ_JASJFF010001082.1:0-1937 GCF_030065435.1 Microcystis sp. M53603_WE2 | reverse complement strand
TAATGTACCGCAAGTCCTTCGTCATCGCTGTGCTTATCTAAATGGTTGCCTTTTTTAACTTTTTTATTGATCTCATTAAGCATTTCTACTTATTGCAAAGGTGAGATGCTCCCTAACTTCTGTCCCTCACCAGATATGATAATATAGATTGATGGTTATAGGTTAATTGATAAAAACTTTTTTTACCATTAAATTGGGCTGTTAGTTGAACCTCTAAGGGAAATTTATCGGTATCTAAGGGAAAAGGTGTGGCTCCTTTTTTTTATATCGCCTCAGCCACGCGGTCAATATCTAGTGCCTTAACAAGAGTTTGGCAAGCATTGCTATAACCCACTTCCCACTTCCCGCTCTACTAAGCCCAATCGTGTTAAACTAATGTAGTTTTTGCCGAAACAGTTAAGTGAGTTTAACAATGGATAAAAATGAATGGATTAGTAGATTCGATGATTTAATTTGTAGTCCTTCGATTCGAGAGTTTTATGGTGAAAGAGAGTTTTTTAATGTCGGTTATTGGCTCTCCCATACCCAAGATCAACAGGAAGCATCCTCTACTCTGATGGAGAAACTTTTAGAATTTATTCCCAACAAACAGGGAACAATTCTTGATGTTGGCTGTGGTTTGGGAGCAACTACCCATTATCTTCTCAAATATTACCCATTGACAGCAATTGTGGGGATTAACATTTCTCCGACACAAATTGCCAGAAGTCTCTTGAATTTTCCCGAGGGTAAATTTCTGTTAATGGACGCAGTAGAGATGGATTTTGCTGATCATTCTTTTGAGCAAATTATTTGTGTAGAAGCGGCTTTTTATTTTAATACCAGGCGGCAATTCTTCCAAGAAGCTTGGCGAGTATTAAAGCCGGGGGGAACCTTAATTCTCTCAGATCTGAGTTTTGCCACAACAGAACTTTTAGGGGATTGGACAGTTCCCCAAGCAAACACCGTCAAAGATATTGCAGAGTATCAAAATCTTTATCAACAGGCAGGGTTTAAAGATGTTCAATTTGTCGAGGTGACGGAGGAGTGCTGGTTCAGACATTTTCGCCATCTTAAGTCTTGGTTAACAGAGGAATTGCAATCGGGAAAATTAGACGAAGAAACCTATAATTTAAACATTAATGCTCTGGATAATTTGCTAAGTTCCTCGGCCATAACTTATTGGTTAGTTGCTGCCCAAAAGCCAGTCAATATACTGTAATAGTTGTAAGTTTTTCTTGAATTTTTGGAGACAAAAAAATGTTTGATTCCTTATCGGGTAAAAAAGTCGTTATTATTGGTGCAAGCTCTGGGATTGACCTAGGGATTGCCGAAAAATTGCTCTCCCTGGGGGCAAAAGTGGTGCTTTCCCATGCTTCTCAAGAGAAATTAGCTGCCGCTGTTGCCCTAATTTCCGGGGAGATTGAAGCCAAAACTGTTAATTTTTTAGAAGAAGATTCTGTTAATGCCTTTTTTGCAGAAATTGGCAACTTTGACCATTTAGTAGTCACCTCTCTCGGAGACAGAAATATGCCGCGAGCCTTATTAACCGCAATGACCACAGAAACGGCCCGGGGAGGTATGGAGAAATTCTGGGCAACCTTTTTAGCAGTGCGTGGCTCCCTGAAAACTTTGGCCAAGGACGGTTCTATTACCCTGACATCCAGCGTCACTATGTTCAAATATTCCAAAATGGGCGGAATTTCCGTCATAGCCGCCGCTAATAGTGCCGTAGCCGTATTTGGACGCGCCCTCGCCCTAGAACTCGCTCCTATTCGCGTTAACGTTGTTGCCCCCGGATTAATAGAAGATACAAGCATCTGGACCAGTCAAGGTGATTCGGAACGCTCCGACCTGAGCAAATGGGCGGTTTCTGCTCTACCTGTCGAACATTTAGGGCAACCCGAAGAAGTCGCCCTAGCAGTATTGAGTTTGATTATCAACCCCTATATGACAGG
>NZ_JASJFF010001091.1:0-8382 GCF_030065435.1 Microcystis sp. M53603_WE2 | reverse complement strand
TTATGCCATGGCTGAATTAGAAGAAGGGGATATTTCCGCTCAACTAAAAGACTACGAAGAATTAAAACGCCTCTGCTTACAAATTAAACGAGATAGAAACCCTAGCGTTATCGTTTTTATCGGTACTTGTACCACCGAAATCATCAAAATGGACTTGGAAGGATTAGCACCAAAACTGGAGTCAGAAATCGGTATTCCTATCGTGACAGCGCGCGCTAATGGTTTAGATTATGCCTTTACCCAAGGGGAAGATACCGTCCTCGCTTCTATGGTGCATAAATGTCCCGAAAAAGTTAAGCACGAAGATGAAAAAGAAGAACGGAATGCCATCCAGAAACTCTTAACTTTTGGACGTAAAAAAGAAGAAATTAAACAGGAAGAATCGGAATATAAAGACCATCCTCCTTTAGTTTTATTTGGTTCTGTTCCCGACCCGATTGTGACCAATTTAACCCTAGAATTGAAAAAACAAGGAGTTAAAATTGATGGTTGGTTGCCTGCCAAACGTTTTACTGAATTACCGGTAATTGAAGAAGGTTATTATGTCGCTGGTGTCAATCCTTTTCTATCACGAACTGCCACCACTTTAATGCGTCGTCGTAAGTGTAAATTAATTGGCGCACCCTTTCCCATCGGTCCGGATGGAACCCGCGCTTGGATAGAAAAAATCTGTTCGGTTTTGGGAGTACAACCGCAGGGATTAGAAGAAAGAGAGGCAAAAATTTGGGAAAGTTTAGAGGATTATCTGCAACTTGTGCGCGGTAAATCGGTCTTCTTTATGGGGGATAATTTACTAGAAATTTCTCTGGCACGTTTCCTAATTCGTTGCGGGATGACTTGTGATGAAATCGGTATTCCCTACATGGATAAACGCTACCAAGCGGCCGAATTAGCATTACTAGAAAAAACCTGTAATGATATGGGTGTTCCCATCCCGAAAATCATCGAAAAACCTGATAACTACAATCAGATTCAGCGCATTTACGAGTTAAAACCCGATTTAGTGATTACGGGAATGGCCCATGCAAATCCCTTAGAAGCGCGGGGAATTAACACTAAATGGTCAGTAGAATTTACTTTTGCTCAAATTCATGGTTTTACCAATGCGCGAGATATTTTAGAATTAGCTACTCGTCCCCTGCGTCGCAACAATAACCTCAAGGAATTGGGTTGGGATAAGTTAGTTAAAGAGTCAGCAAAAGTGTAAATTTGTTTTCAAAAGGCTACAATCATCAGGTAAGGAAAATCAATTCCTTACCTTTTTTCTGTGATTGTTTGCCGATTCTGAGGATAATTCTTGTTCAAATGCTCAACAAGTGCATAAAATAAAAGTATCGTCTCCTTTATTCCTTAGAGACTTTTAGGGTTAATATGCAATGCTCATCGGATTTAGTGTCGGCAATTATCGCTCTTTTAAAGATGTAGTCACTCTCAGCATGGTAGCTGCGGAGGATGCCTGTGGTAATGATGAGCTTGATAAAAATAATGTTTTTAAGGTTAATCAACAATTTAGTTTACTTAAAAGTGCCGCTATTTATGGAGCAAATGCCAGTGGTAAGAGTAATTTAATTCTGGCATTCAATTTTGTGCGATGGTTTGTCATGAATTCTGCTAAATTACAAATCACTGACAAAATAGATGTGGAACCCTTTAGATTAAATACCGAAACTGTTGATAAACCATCCTTTTTTGAAATAGTTTTTCAGCTAAAAAATAAAACTTATAGATATGGATTTGAAGTAACTCAAAAGCGAGTAGTTTCCGAATGGTTATTTTGTACACCCAGAAGTCGTGAAACTAAAATTTTTAATCGGCAAGGCGATAAAATAGAATATAGCAAAAATATTGAACAAGGTAATATACTAAGAGGATTGACCAAAAAAAATACTCTGTTTTTATCACTAGCGGCTCAATTTAATAATTCTCTAGCGGTGGAAATTGTCTCTTGGTTTAGTCACTTAGGTGTTGTGTCTTATTTAGATATGGAATTATTAAAAGCGATTACGCTTGAGAATCTTTCTAATAGACAAGACTTGATTGATGATGTGACTAAGTTAATTAAAAAATTAGATTTAAGTATTGACAATCTAGAAATAGAAAGCAGAAAAATTTCCTCAGACAGTCTCCTGCAAGATTTACCGGATGTTGTCAGAAATATCATCAGTCACTCTAGCGGTGAAATAAAGTCCGCTACCATAAAAACCACCATAAGAACCTATCATCCAAAGTATGACTCAACAGGTAAAATGATTGAGTTAGAAATTTTTGATATGGACAAACATGAATCTGATGGAACTAAAAAGATTTTGGCTCTGTCAGCACCGATTTTAGACACTTTGCAAAGAGGGGAAGTTTTAGTAATTGATGAATTGGATGCCAGACTTCATCCTTTAATGACTAGAAGTATAATCGAATTATTTAATTCTCAGAAAACTAATCCCAAAAATGCTCAACTTATTTTTACTACTCACGATATTAATTTACTTAGTCATAAATTTTTAAGGAGGGATCAAATTTGGTTTACCGAAAAAAATCATCAAGGAGCAACAGATTTATATTCTTTGGTGGAATTCGCTGATATTAATAATAATACCTTTGAAAAAGATTATATTCAAGGTCGTTATGGAGCAATACCTTTTATTGGTGATTTAAGTACAATTATTGGTAATTAGTATGGGTAAAAATAGAAATACTTCTGATTATTTGCGTCGCCAAACTAAGGCTAGAGAAACAAGAAAAAAATTTTTAATTGTTTGCGAGGGAGAAAAAACTGAAGTTAACTATTTTAAGGCTTTTACTGTTCCTAATAAAATTGAAGTTAGGGTGAAAGGTGAAGGTAAAAATAGCTTGAGTTTAGTAGAAAAAGCTATTAAGATTATAGATAATCTAAAACAAGATGACTCATTCGATCAAATCTGGTGTGTTTTTGATAAAGATAACTGTTCTAAAGAGCAATTTAATCAAGCAGAAAGACTGGCTAAAGAAAATAATGTCAAGATTGCCTATTCTAATGAAGCTTTTGAAATTTGGTTTATTTTACACTTTCAATATCTGGATATTGCCACATCCCGAAGTGAATACCTAACAATTTTAACTAAACAGATGCAAAAGTATGGATTATTAAACGAGCAAGAAAAATATGAAAAAAATCGGGAGGATATGTACGAAAAATTAAAGCCATACCAGAGAACAGCAATAACTAATGCAGCAAAACTTATTCAAGATAGAGATGAAGCAAAAAAACATCCTTTTGATGCCAATCCCTCAACCACAGTACAGGAATTAGTGCAAGAACTTAACATCAATAGTCGTCCTTAAGCTTGATTCTCTTTTGTCAATAATTAAATATTTAATTTTAATTGAAACCTAAAGTTGTTATAATAACTACAAGCCTATTTAACCAAAGTAACTGCTCTTAATTTGATTTAAATGTCCAATAACTTATCTCACCAAAAACCCTATCATCTCAACTTTAGCAGTGAGGATTTAGGCACGGCAAAACCGACTATCACCCTATTATCGGGGGAACCAGAACGCTCGCGCTATATTGCTGAAACTTATTTACAAAATGCACGTTTGCTATCGGATTATCGGGGATTAAATAGTTATCTTGGCTACTTGGATAATTCTACCCCAATTCTTCTGGCTACCAGTGGCATGGGTGCGCCATCTTTGAGTATTGTGGTTAATGAATTAATACAGGTGGGAATTAAAACTATTATTCGTATTGGTACTTGTGGCGCAATTCAAAATAGAATAAAAATTGGTGATATTATTATCTCGCAAGCAGCTTTATGTAGGCAAGGTGCAGCTAATGATATTGCTCCTCCGGAATATCCAGCAGTGGCGGATCCTTTTTTAACAGTTGCTCTAGTCAAATCGGCTCAATTTTTGGGAGTAAATTATCATGTAGGTATTACCGCTTCTGTGGATAGTTTTTATGAAGGACAGGAAAGAATCCTGTCGTCTGCTAACCCTTATCTTCAGCGCCATTTAGAGGGAATCACGGAAGAATATCGACGTTTAAATATTCTCAATTATGAAATGGAAGCGGGAACTTTATTTAAAATGGCGGGGGTTTATGGATTTACTGCCGCTTGTATTTGTGCTGTGATTGCCGCAAGAAGTAAAGAGGAAGGGATTAGTTTAGAAAGCAAACAACAGGCCATTGAAAAAGCGATTCAGGTGGCAATATTGACCGTTAGCAACCTCTCCCTATCCTCAATTGATTAATGTTCAGAAATCATCTTCATTAAGACTTCCTCTTTTTCCTGACTTTGGGGATAACAGGAGATAAGTTTAGCGCGTAATTCCTGAATTGATTTAATCACATTATCGGCTAATTCTTGGTCGCCATTGCGCCAGCCAAGGGGTGCTAGATGGGTGCGATTGGCTAAGGGAACTACTGGTTTTAAGAGTTGTTGACTTAGTTCTTTAATGAACCAAGCTACTGTATCTTTAGCCTGTATATCCTTAGCAAAGGCGATAATTTCCAAGAGTCGAAATAGGTTACTATTGCTAATTAAACAACGGGTTTCCTGCACGTTTGGCTGTACGTCTAAACCCAAACTTTGCACTAATTTAGCTAGGGCAGCTATGGGAATTGCGCTATCTATGCCAGCAATTACAGGAGCCAGTAAAAGCGAGGGTTGATTTTTCAGAGATACGGCATGAATATCGGTATTATTCAGCGATTTTTGGATATCTTCGGCTTGATTTTTGCCGACACAACCACTCAAAACCTGTTCTAGTTCTGTGTTTTCCACATCACTTAAAACCTCTAAAAGGGAGATATATTTACACCCTAAACTATGGCCCATCCAAAAATAATTAGGATTACCAGCAGTGGGATCTTCTAAATACAACTCAAGGTTATCTTCATAGCCCAAAAACTTAGCTTCTTCATAAATAGCCTTTCTCAATCCAATCAAATCTTTGACCATTTCTAGGGAAACATTCCAATGACGAAAAGTAAAACGATAGGGAATAGCAATAAGGGTATAGCCTCGTTTAAAGACTTGTTTGAGCAGATAACGATAGAACAGATTGGGAAAAGTGCCGAAGAAAGCACCACCGATAAAATAGACAACCCCAATCGGTTTAGGATTGATAGCAACCCAGTGAAATTGCAGGGGAATAAACTTAAATTCTGCTGTCATTGTTTTTCGGTATGTAATTGTTAATTTGGCGATTAGGGAAACAATCTTATAATGATTAAAAATCTCGGCGGCCAAAATAATTGATCGCCTTGTCTAATTAGGGTACATTAATTTGCTCAAAAAAGTTTATTTTGTTGCGAATATGTAATAATTTTTGACAAAAGTAAATTCTCACCCCAAAAATTCGCTTCTTCTTAGTCTTCTAAGCTAATCTTGACCGGATTAACTTGCCATCGGTAAAGTCAAAAACTTTAGCGACGAGACGATTATAAGGTGAGATAATGGGAAAAAATTGGTTTTAGCTTTAAGGATGGTATTATGTCAGACGCAACGCAGTTAACACCGGAAAAAATTGCTCAGTACCGTATTGAATTTGCGGACAATGAGAACGCTTTAATTGCACTTGATGTTATTGAGGAATGGGAGGGAGATTTAGCAGATGATGCTGAGTCTATTGCCACTCGTAACGGGATTGAAGGGGTAGAAGATAATGCTGATTTTCGTTGGTTTGTTATTGTTCTTAATAAATGTCGTGATTCTATTTGTCAACCGAAGTTGCGAGAAAAATATTTACCCGCACTTATCCCTACTTTAACAGGTATTATTGTAGGATATTTGATGTGTCCTCCGCAAGTCGCGGGAATTTTATCTGCTATAGTTGCTGTTTATATTCAGGATCAAGGACTGGATAAATTTTGTCAAAATTATCCTGATTCTTAAACTCAGATCTTACCCCTGATATTAAAAACCCGATTTTTAGAGGCAGAAAAAATCGGTTTTTTTGGACTTTTGGATAATGCTGCAAGATCTGAGTTAAATCCCTGTTGCGATAAATGCCGTCCAATAATAGGGATTGGCAAAGGGATAGGGTTCACGTTTAACCGCAGCTTCTAATAAGTCTTGGAATTTTCTTCTATCCCGTTTACTCTCAAAGACTTGATCGAGTAATTGCTGGAATTCTTGACTATTTTTTGTTTGGGCTAATTTTTGACTATTCAATGTTCTTAACCAAGTTTGAGTATGATTTAAAACAATAGCAATACTCCCTTGATCTTGGATAGAAATCCGTTTAAGATCGTGATAAAATTTAGCCATAAATAACGTGGTTGCTAGGGGATCTACTGTCCAAAGGGTGCTAACGACACTAGAACTTCCTGCAAATAGAAAACCACTGGGTAAACCCACATATTCATCGCTAATACTATCAGCTTTACTTTCTATTATACCACTTTCACAAGCAGAAAAGGTGACTAAACGGCATTCTCTTAAGTCAAATTTTTCAAAGACTTCTGCTAGAGTAAGGTTAGCTGATTCTCTTAAGTTACCGTCTGGATCTGCTAACATTAAAGCTGAGTCTCTAGGGGATTCATTATTAAATTTACCATGACAGGAAAAGTGAAGACAATGAGATGCTTGTAACTCTTGACGACGGTTTTCTAGGGTTTGTTCTGATGCTTCTAATTCCCCAATAATAATAGTTTTTTCAGTAGCAAATCCTTGACTAATTCTCTCGATTTCTAGATTTGCACCTAAGAGAGGTTTTAGGTCTTTTCTGGTGGGGTTTTTAATGGCAAAAAGACGATCAAAGTTGTCACGCTGTGATAATTTTACCAGTTTTAAGAGTTGGCAACTGGGAACGTATCCTACACCATTAGAAAAGCGTTGATAGAGAAATTGTCCATTTTTTAGGGGTAAACAATGAAGGGGAATAATATGTAAAAACCAATGGGGAATCAGGATTAGGCGATCGCAGGATTCAGGAATCAGTTCTAAAAGTTCATCAATGTGGAGAATTTCTGACAGTTGATTTAAACAAGAATTAAGATTTTTAATCCACTCGGTTTTATTATTTTCATAAGCGTCACGATAATCTTTAATAAAATCAATCAATTTTCCTCGATCTTCTGCTGAAGATTGCCAAACTTTAACCCCTTTCACCTCACTATTCCCCCCTTTTGAAGGGGGGTTAGGGGGGATCAAACCTTTTGAAGGGGGGTTAGGGGGGATCAAACCTTTTGAAGGGGGGTTAGGGGGGATAACAATAAACGCCATAATACTATCCCCTGAAATATACCATTCTAAGATGGCAGTATCTTGATCAATTAAGGATTGAATGTCACTTAGAGGAATGCTTTCAACCTTTTGAGTTAAGCTAAAAGTGTGGTCTATGGGAGTTATTTCACGGTCAATAAATTGATTTAATTCTTGTTTTAAATGATTGAGGTGAGTATAGTCATTTAAGATGGGTTGTCTTTGTTGATCTAGGGTTAAAATTCCTCCCCGATTGCGGGTTTGTTCTTGGATGGCTAACTGTTGTTCTTCCCCAATAATGGCACGACGGAGGCGATCTAATTCGGTAATAATAGTTGGGGGGATATTACCTTTAGGATAGATATCTCGATCGGTAAGCAATTGGACTAGATAGCGGGTTTTGCTGCGTTCAACGTATTCTAAGGCGCGATCTTTTTGATTGAGGTTGAGATAGGATTGAACAATGCCATGATAAACATCCATTGCCTCGGAGAGAATTTCCTGTTGTCGTTGGGGGTTTAAGGCTTCGAGTCGGATATTTTCTACTGCTTCGATGGCTAAGTTGTAGCCTTTGATGGCGGTTTCCAAGTCTTCGATCAGGTTAGCAGTATCTCCTAAGTTTCGTCCTGTTTGTAAGCAATCTATGGGGAAAGCAGTCGGGGTTCTTACTTCTAAAGACAGGTTATAAGCTGCGATCGCCATCTCTAGATTATCTGCCCTTTCCCCTCTGATGCGATCACTATAAGCAGTCCCCAAATTATTTTGTGTCGTTGCCCATTCATAAGGAAAGCTATCACGGGTATATACTTCTAATGACAGGTTATAAGCAACAATAGCTAACTCTAAATTTTCTACCCTTTCCCCTCTGATACGATTACTATAAGCATTGCCCAGATTATTTTGTGTCATTGCCCATTCAGAAGGAAAGCTATCACGGGTATATACTTCTAATGACAGGTTATAAGCAACAATAGCTAACTCTAAATTTTCTGCCCTTTCCCCTCTGATGCGCTTATTATAAGCATTCCCCAGATTATTTTGTGTTCCTGCCCATTCATAATGAAAGCTATCACAGGTAAGTAGTCATGCAAAATTAATTACCCAAATAAAAAATTAAGAAGTATAATACATAAAAAAACGAAGCAGCAGGAAAATACAATGAGATTGATTAGAGACCTAAACCCCGAGAGCC
>NZ_JASJFF010001130.1:0-5015 GCF_030065435.1 Microcystis sp. M53603_WE2 | reverse complement strand
TAAATCCTTATCTGGCAAGAGACTTAATTGATTAGTTCGCTCTAGATAAAAAACAATTGACAAAAATCGCTAAATGCCTTTCTATATAAGGGTTCCATCCCTTATAATCCCCGTCCATTGCATAACACAAACCGAAGAGCCCAATTAGGTTTTAGATTCGGACCTTGTTATCAGATGTGGGTTTTCAGTTCACCGATTACCGATGACTGTTTACTGATCACCGAACAAACCCCACCTCTCCGAACATTTGTCAAGACTGGGAGCGAAAAAGCCGCGTTTGTTCACACAGCTTAATTAAGAGTTGTAACTTTTAATGAACAGGAAGAGAGTCTAGGGCTGAGAGCTTGCTATAGTGAATCCTAGCCGTTTTTTCACGGCTGGTCATTATCAAGTCAGAGCCTTTACTCGTCTCAATCATCATCCCAGAGTAAAATCAATAATCCCTATGGTCAGCACGATCCAAAAACCAGAATTCGAGGAAATCCGTCCGGGTATAAAAGTTCCCGCTAAAGAAACGATCCTCACTCCCCGCTTCTACACCACTGATTTTGAAGCGATGGCGGAAATGTCGATCGCCGCTAACGAGGAAGAACTGAAAGCGATTTTAGAGGAATTCCGTACCGATTATAACCGGCATCACTTCGTTCGCAATCAAGAATTCGATCGCTCTTGGGATCACATTGATGGCGAAACTCGCCGTTTATTCGTGGAATTTCTGGAAAGATCCTGCACGGCTGAATTTTCCGGCTTTCTTCTCTACAAAGAACTCGGCAGACGTTTAAAAAACAGAAATCCCGTTCTCGCGGAATGCTTTAACCTCATGTCCCGGGACGAAGCGCGTCACGCTGGGTTCCTTAATAAGGCTTTATCGGATTTTAACCTCTCCCTTGACTTGGGATTTTTAACCAAAAGCCGTAACTACACCTTCTTTAAACCGAAATTTATCTTCTACGCCACCTATCTTTCCGAAAAAATCGGTTATTGGCGCTATATCACCATTTATCGTCATCTCGAACAACATCCCGAAGATCGGGTTTATCCGATTTTTAACTTCTTCGAGAATTGGTGTCAAGACGAAAACCGTCACGGGGACTTCTTTGATGCGATCATGCGTGCGCAGCCTGATATTCTTAATGATTGGCGCGCTCGTCTCTGGTGTCGTTTCTTCCTGCTTTCGGTCTTCGCTACGATGTATCTCAATGATACTCAGCGTTCCGGTTTCTACGCCATTCTCGGTTTGGACGCTCGCGAGTACGATAAGTATGTGATCGAGAAGACCAATGAAACCGCCGGCCGCGTCTTCCCGATTGTTCTCGATGTGGATAGTCCTGAATTTTATGATCGCCTAGAAATTTGTGTTGGCAATAACGAGGGATTACGGGCGATCGATAGCGAAAACAGTCCCGCACTGGTTAAATTCCTGAAGAAATTGCCTATCTTCGCCTCTAACGCTTGGCAATTCCTCAAATTGTACCTGATGAAACCGATTCGGGTCGATAAATTAGCCGGTAGCGTCCGTTAAAAAGTTTGTTTTCTTGAGACATGGTGAGGGTGGGTTAACCACCCTTTTTTTGTCGATAAAATTCTTAAGAAAATCCTCTAACATTTGTATCCTCGCTAGACTGGATCCTAGGGGTGTGAACTAGGTTTTTACTTTTTACTTTTTACTTTTTCCTGTCAAAAATATGGCTATTTATAGTGAATTACCCACAGGACAACGTCTCTATCTCGATAATCAAGGGCCGCAGACGATTGTAACTCTCGCTAGTGGTGCGGTGGGACAACAACAGCAGTCTAGCAGTAGTTTTGCCACGGGAGTTTGGACACAAGAACCCCAAATAGAGATAATTCCCCAAGGGGCAATTATTGAAATTATCACCGAAACCGGACCCCACAGAATCCAAATTCAGGGAAGCAGTATCGGTTTTTCCTCTCCTCATACCTCTGGAGTTTCTCAGTCCTCTCAATCGACCACTGCTACCAGTTTCTCCTCCTCACCGATGCAACCGATGCAACCGATGCAACCGATGCAACCGATGAAAATGGGCAATATGTCGATGAATTTTGCCCCCATGGAAATGCAAATGGGAGATATGAAAATGAGTATGGGAGACACAAAAACCGTCAGTAAAGTCCGATTTTGTCGTCAATGCGGGGCAAAAGTAGCGGCAACCGATCGCTTTTGTAGTAGCTGTGGTCATCAGTTACAGCAATAGGCAGTCAGCTAGATAGGCAAAACCTGTTTAGCTAGATTCACCAGGCCTTTTGGGGCAAAATTTTGTTTATATTGGCTGAATTGGAGGGGAATATATCCCCTGTCTGGTTTTAATCTGAACTGAGGTTAACCACGGCTAATTCTAATGTTTGCCCTTCCCTTTCTAGCTCCTTTTTGCTAAAACTTAACACTTCATCCAGACAATCAATTACCACCGTATCCCCTTCCATAAAAGCTTGTTCGAGAATTTTTGTGGCTAAAGGATTCTCTAACTCCCGTTGGATAGCGCGTTTTAAAGGCCGCGCACCGTAGGTAGGATCGTAACCAACAGTAACGATATGATCTTCTGCTGCCGCAGTTAATTCTAGATTGATTTTTTGTTCTGCTAATAATCTTTCCAGACGCTGTAATTGCAGACGAACAATGTAACGCAATTCTTCTTTTTTCAGGGTATGGAAAATAATTAAATCGTCGATACGATTCAAAAATTCGGGACGAAAATGACTCCGCAAAGCTGTTAAAACCCGTTTCCGCATCTCCTCATAATCGGCATCTTCGGAAACATTTAAAATATGGTCACTGCCAATATTACTGGTCATGACGATAATCGTATTCCGAAAATCCACCACTCGCCCCTGAGAGTCAGTAATGCGCCCATCGTCAAGCACTTGTAATAAAATGTTAAAAACATCGCGATGGGCCTTCTCCACTTCATCCAATAAAACCACAGAATAGGGACGACGACGCACCGCTTCCGATAGTTGTCCCCCTTCCTCGTAACCCACATAACCCGGAGGCGCGCCGATTAACCGCGAAACCGCGTGTTTTTCCATGTATTCCGACATATCGATGCGAACCATGGCCTCCTCGGAGTCGAACAGTAACCCCGCCAAGGCCCGCGCTAACTCGGTTTTACCCACTCCTGTGGGTCCCATAAACAGGAATGAACCAATCGGACGGGAGGGATCTTTCATTCCCGCGCGCGCGCGTCGAATCGCCGCTGCTACTGCCGTGACCGCTTCATTTTGTCCGACAACTTTTTTCTGTAAATGAGACTCTAATTCTAATAATTTTTGTCGTTCCGATTCCATTAAACGATTGACAGGAATTCCCGTCCACCGGGCAACTATTTCGGCAATATCAGCATCAGTTACCTGTTGTCTTAACAGGGTAGAACCTGCCGCTTGAATAGTTTCTAGTTCTTTTTCTTTTACTTCTAATTCCCCCTGTAAAATTTCTAGTTTGCCATACTTTAATTGGGCTGCTTTATTGAGATCATAAGCTCGTTCCGCCTGTTCCACCTGTAGGCGCAATTGTTCTTCTTCCTCTCGCAATAATTTAATTTCCTCGGCGATATGTTTTTCGGTTTGCCATTGGTCAGCGAGAGGCTTTTGTTTACTATCTAATTCCTCAATTTCTTCGATAATTCTTTCTAAACGCTCTTGAAAAGCTCTATCTTTTTTTTCCTCTTTTTCTAAGGAGAATTTTTCCATCTGTAACTGCATTAATCGACGATCTATCATTTCCAAATCAGCGGGTTTAGTGGTACTTTCTACCTCTAATTTTGCCGCCGCTTCATCAACTAAATCGATCGCTTTATCGGGTAAAAAACGATCACTAATATAACGATGGGATAGGGTAGCTGCTGCCACTAGAGCCGAATCGGTAATTGTCACCCCATGATGCAGCTCATAACGTTCTTTTAAACCCCGGAGAATTGAGATAGTATCCTCCACGGAAGGTTCCTTAATATAAACCTGTTGAAAACGTCTTTCTAAAGGGGGGTCTTTTTCAATATGATTGCGATATTCATCTAAAGTTGTCGCCCCAATACAGCGCAATTCTCCCCGAGCTAACATAGGTTTTAATAGGTTGCCCGCATCCATCGATCCTCCTTCCCTAGAACCCGCACCGACAACGGTATGTAGTTCATCAATAAAGAGAATAATTCGCCCTTCTGATTGGGTCACTTCTTTCATGACTGACCGCAATCTTTCCTCAAATTCGCCTCGATATTTTGCCCCAGCGATTAAACTTCCCATATCGAGGGAAATTAACTGACGATTTTTCAAAGATTCGGGAACATCTCCGTTAACAATCCTTTGGGCCAATCCTTCAGCGATAGCGGTTTTTCCTACCCCCGGTTCACCGATTAAAACCGGGTTATTTTTCGACCGTCGCGAGAGGACTTGTACCACCCGTCGAATTTCTTCATCACGACCGATAACTGGGTCTAATTTGCCTTCTTTGGCCGCTGCTGTTAAATCCCGGCCATATTTATCTAAAGCTTCGTATTTTTCCTCTTGATTGGGTTCAGTAACCTTTTGAGTACCGCGAATCGCTTTGATGGCTAATTCTAAATCTTGGGGGTCAAGATTGAAAGTGCGTAAACATTTCCGGCCAACCCTTTCATCTTCGGCAAAACCGACGAGAAGATGTTCCACGGAGATAAATTTATCTTGCCAACTTTCCCGGGATGCTTCCGCTCGATCGAGCAGCAGATCGAGACCACGACCTAGGTATAATTGATCGACGATGGCCACTTTCGGCTGTCGGTTGGTGAAGACTTCTAGCTGTTGTTGCAGTCGCGGAATTTCTATATTAGCTTTTTGTAAAATCCGGGTGGCTAGACCGTTATTCTGCTCTAGGAGGGCAATAATAACGTGTTCCACCTCTAAGGTCTGATTTTTAAAGCGTCGCGCAATTTCTTGCGATTTAACGATCGAATCCCAAGCTTGTTCGGTAAATTTATTCGAGTCTGTGGGTTGCATTCTGCACCAATGAGGAAAGCCAGTGTCAG
>NZ_JASJFF010000067.1:0-7242 GCF_030065435.1 Microcystis sp. M53603_WE2 | reverse complement strand
GCTCAGGGTTCCACCGCTGACGCTCACATCACTGTTGTCAAAACCGGCGACATCTTCGCTGAACTCAAAGGTGACGAGAGAATTGTTGTCTGCGTCGTTCAAGGAAGTATCAACAATATCGACTGCAAGGGTCGGATTGAGCGTATCAATCGTCACCGTGTCCGTACCCGCTCCGCCATCGTTGCCCGCCACGTCGCTGTAGCTGGCCGCTGCCACGGACACCGAGCCGGTGGTTTCCACAGCATCGGTGGCCGTGAAGATGGCCGTATAGCTGTTGCCATCCACTTGGGTGAAGTCGCTCAGGGTTCCACCGCTGACGCTCACATCACCGGCTGTGAAGCCATTCACAGTTTCGCTGAACTCAAAGGTGACGAGAGAATTGTTATCGCCGTCGTTCAGGGAAGCATCAACAATATCGACTGTCACTGTAGGTGGAGTTGTATCGTAGGGAACGAAAACATATTGTCCATCTACCGCCTTGATACCGTCGGTGCCGTTGACGCTTGTGGCTCTGACACCAAGAGTCGTAACACCCCCCGCCAAGAGCGCTTCGATCTCTACCCCTTGATCCTTGCTGTAGCTGTAAGTATAGGTATTACCCGCAGTAAGAAGACTGCTGCCATTATGCTCCGTTCCCGTTAACCCCGTATCGGAAATCTTGTCGTATCCATCCCAGACGATACCAGTCCCATTCATATTGAGACTGTTGTCAGCCTTGGAAAGAACTATATTGCCATCCGCGTTGCTATCGCCATTCGACCACCACAACGCATTGAGATCCATCGACCCCTTCTTCATATCAACAGTCCACTTATTTGTGACCGTGTTGTAAGAAGCGGTGAACCAGAGAGCCTGGGTAGTGTCGCCGTATTCCCAGGTGTAAGTGCCTTCCTGCAATGCCATGATCAAGACTCCCAATCAACAATTCTATACATACGGCGGCTTCAGGCTTAGTCTGGTACATCTTCTAAGGGTCAATGCTTATTCAATAAGGATTTATCGGTGCCACACGGATAGAGGAACCGCCGTATGTAAATGGTAACAGATTATGTAACGTATGTAACCATTTAGGGGGGCTACGGACTCAACCCAACAAAAAGGGGTTGTAGGTTGGGTTGACGTAAGGAAACCCAACTATAGTACGCTTGGATTGACCCAAGGAAACCCCACAAAAGGTCAGGAGAAGCGATCGCCGATTCCGACGGATTTAGGTGTTGGCTGTTGGGTTCCGCTTTCCTCTAAAATTGAGAGGTTTTCTTTAACCTATTGATTCGCTCAACCCAACCTACGAACTGAAATGTTGGGTTTCGCTTTCCTCTAAAATTGAGAGGTTTTCTTTAACCTATTGATTCGCTCAACCCAACCTACGGACTTCCTTGAAAAATCCCAACTTAGTAGATTTAGAAAAATGAGATGCACCCTGCCAAATGCCAAATCTTATCATACCTCATCTCTATAAGAAACGCCGTAACTTACTCTTATAAGTAATACTTTTTATCTGTTTAAATATCTATCTTTAGTAGGAAATTGGCGAGTGAGAAGTGGAAAGTGGGGAGTTTTTTGCTGTGAACAGTAATCAGTGAGGTTCTTCGGTTTGTCTTATGCAACGGACAGGGTTATAAGAAATGAAACTCTTATAGAGAAAGACATTTGGCGATTTTTGTCAATTGTTTTCTAGAGCGAACTAATCAATTAAATCCCTTGCAAGATAAAGATTTAGTCGATTTATGCCCCCCGATCGAACCAGACCAAGTAACGAAGAACTATCAGGTGAAAAGACAGTAGGAAACTTCTATTTAATACTGCACACTTAAAACTCAAATCTGATAACTGATAACTGATAACTGATAACTGCTATAAACCACCCCAAACTAATCGGGCTGCCCAAAAGGGAATTAACAAAAATAAAGCGATAAAATCAGCCCATCTTAACTGTAATTGGTGCCAGCGTACTTGATGCTGATTGGGACTGGTAAAACCGCGAACCTCCATAGCGATCGCTATTTGTTCGGCGCGCAAAAGCAAATTATCTAGTAATTTTTCCACTACTGTTAACCAGACGTTTAAACTCTTTTTAATCCCTAATTTTTGCCAATTGATCGCCCTAGTTCTCACTGCCCTAGCTAGATTTTGCACTTCTTCTAAAACCAGGGGAATAAAGCGCAAAGAGAGGGTCAGAGTCAGAGAAATTTCCGTCACCGGCACATTAAATCGCCGTAAAGGACTCATTAAATTCTCTAAACCTTCGGTAATTTCTTCCGGGGCCGTCGTCAATAAAAAGAGATTAGTGCTATAAATTAAAGTAAAAACTAAGGTACTAATTCTCACTGCTAATTCCAAAGAACGTCGGGTAACAAATAAACGACCTCTATCCCATAAAACATACTGATAATCACTTGCTGGCGGTAAATTCAGCCCTTCATCCGGTAAACGCGGCTGAATACTCACCCCTAAACCATCGGGAGTGATAGCAGTAATCAGAAAGACGATAATCGCTAAAAATATCAGCCAGCCCATCTGTTGCCGCCAGACGCGGGGGGGAATAGGAGCTAACAGGGTTAACAACATTAATAATCCCACCAAAGCTAAACGCCACCAAGGATTAGCTAATAAAGGTGCTGCTAAAAAAGCCATTAACCAGATAAATTTTACCCTGGCATCTAGTTGATGTAGTCGGGTAATCGGTTGATCGAGATAAAGACCGATGGGCAAACTTCGCAATAAATCCATAAATTAGACCTTGGTGGCTCTATTAACCGTTTTTTCCACTTCTCGCGCCGGTTTGCCGCGCCAGATTAAGCGGATCGGGGTTCCTTTAAAGCCTAACTGTTGCCGGAATTGCCCTTCGATGTAACGGCGATAGTTATCATTAAAGCGCTGGGGATCGTTAACGAAAAGGGCGATCGTGGGGGGTTGACTCGATACTTGCGTGCCATAGTATAGTTTCCCCTGTTTTCCGCCCCTGGTGGTGGGGGGATTGTGCCATTTAACCGCATCTTCGATCACATCGTTGATTACCGAGGTACTGACGCGACGACGGTGAGATTCGGCGGCAATATCGACTAATTCGAGGATTTTGGTGACTCTTTGCCCCGTCATGGCGCTGACAAAGATCATTTCTGCCCAATCCATGAAATACAGCCGATCCTGGAGCATTTTGGTGTAAGTATTGATGGTGTAGGTGTCTTTCTCCACCGCATCCCATTTATTGACCACTAGCACCACCGCGCGCCCTTCTTCAATAATTCGTCCCGCCAATTTTAAATCCTGTTCGGTGACACCATCTAGCACATCGATGACGAATAGTACCACGTCAGACCGGCGAATGGCCTTAAAAGCACGGTTAATACTGAAAAATTCGGCTCCATAGTCCACATTCTTCTTACGGCGAATGCCGGCGGTGTCAATTAACCGATAAACCTGTCCTTCTCGTTCAATTAAAGTATCGATCGAGTCTCTGGTGGTTCCCGAAATCGGACTAACGATCGCCCGTTGTTGTCCGGTTAAAGCATTGAGGAGACTGGATTTACCCACGTTAGGACGACCGATAATTGCCACTTTAATCTCTTCATTTTCGGGAATTGCCGCCGCGGGTGGCAAATATTTAATCACCGCATCGAGTAGTTCTCCTGTACCAGAACCGTGAATGGCCGAGATGGGGAAGGGTTCACCGATGGCTAATTCCCAGAATTCCGTCGCTTGCAGGATACCCTGTTCCACCGATTCACATTTATTGACGGCCAAAAGTATCGGGACATTTTGCTGTCGTAACCAAGCGGCAATTTCTCGATCGCCGGCGGTAATTCCCCCTTGCCCATCGACGACAAAAATCGCCACACTTGCCTCTGCTAGGGCGATTAAAGCCTGTTCGCGGATTAAAGGGAGAAATTCGCTGTCATCGTTAAAAACTAGCCCCCCTGTATCGACAATTTGAAAATCTCGATCGCACCAGAAAGCTGGTTGATAGGTGCGATCTCTGGTAATCCCGGGTTGATCGAAAACGATCGCCTGTTGATCTCCAGCGATACGATTGACGAGGGTGGATTTGCCCACATTGGGACGACCGATAATAGCGACGACAGGCAGTTTCATAAGAGGAGGAGGGGACGGAAATTAAAGACCCAATATTCTATCATAGCGATTTGCGATCGACCTTGGTTGATTTATCTGTTTCTGTTCGGCACCGAGACATTGAATACTTTAGTCTGTAGAACTTTGGTATACAAAAGACTAGAATTCAGCTTATGCAATCTGGTCAACTAGAGCAAATTTTAGGACGAGAGCTACAGCGTTATCGCCAAGAAAAAGGGTGGTCGCAAGAGTATTTGGCGGAAGTAACAGGTCTGCATAGAACTTACATCAGTCAACTAGAGCGAGGATTAAAAAGTCCATCGGTGAGAGTGCTTAGTCATATTACTAATGCTTTAGGTCTGAGGATGAGTGAATTTTTGTATTCCGTAGAGGAATCCCTAAGTGTTAACGAACGACGAGACTAAAAGACTAAAGCAGGCCATTCTAGCCGCAATTGCCTCACCATTGATTGGCTCGATCGAGGATTATAGCTGGGAAGCAATTTTTCATTATATCAAGAATATTCCTTTATCCGATCCTGCCCTAGGCAGAAGCAAACTACTCTACGATGCAGTGGACAGTAAAACTGCCAGTGGTTGGTCGCTAAAATCTCTACAACTGAATAGTTTAACTACAGATAATACCTTTTTGTTCGTAATTCAACGAGCAGATATGATCAAAAAAGCCATTCAACTTGGGGTTCCCTCTTTGAATCTGCAATCTTCCCCCGCACAACTGGGAACCGCTATTATTCAACACTGGAACGAGAAGATTCGCTCCAGTCAAACTGCTCAAAATGTCATCAACAGCTATGAGGGAATATTGCTAAAAAACCGAGAGGCCAATGAATATGTTTACTGTGAATACCCCCTTAATCCTCTTGATCCTAATGTTTTTTCTTGGGCATGGGCAATAGATAAAAAAACTGGGGGAGTAGGGGCAGGTTTACAGGGAAGCATCGCTGGCAAAACTCAGTTAGTTTGGTACAAAAATCAGAAACAGTTGTTTAGAAGCAGAACAATCCCCGCTGCCGCTATTCGTCTGAGAATTGAGAGAACTCGTCTGACAATAGATCGATATGTGGAGACAATTTTTGCAGCGCTACAAACCCAAACTAATACTCAAGATTTTGTCCCATAGAGTCTGCTACCACTTTGCCTAACAGTGGTGGCACAGATTCTCCAATTTGAGAGGCCATATCAGTATAAGTCCCTAAAAAGTGAAAATGATCGGGATAAGAATGTAATCTTGCTGCTTCACGAATTGTGATTGTCCGATTCTGGGTCGGATGAAAAAATCTGCCAGAACCGGGATGAAAAAACCACCTTGTAATTGTTCTTGCTGGTTTATCCCAAGAAAGTCGACCATAGGCCCCGCTATAGTGTTTTTTCGGTGCTAATTCAGCAGGTAAATCTCTCGCATCTTGTCCTTCCGCCAGAATTTGCACTCTTGACATTTGAATTGGTGTTAAAGCACGGGCAATATGATTAACAATTTTTTGACTTTGCTCACGCATCTTCTGTTGATATATGGTCTCGGGTTCCCTAGTATAAATTTCGTGATCATAAGCTTGTCCTGCTTCTAAAGTAGGTAAATCACTAATGGCATCTTTAACAGTAGTAACTGGGGCAATATTTGGTTCTAGTAAAGTAAGCTGTGTCCAAGATTTTACAGCTTTATAATCACTTCTGATATCACCAGAATGAGTTGCTTGGGGAAGGGATGGTAAACGCTCTAGACTAGCTAAAAAAAAGGCTCTTGAGCGAGTTTGTGGCACTCCATAATAAGCGGCGTTTAGGGAAGTAGTAACTACTTGATAACCCCAAGATTCTAAATGTGCTACAATTTCATCTCTGATGATACCGTTATAAGCTTTCAAAATTTCAGGAACATTTTCCATGACTACATGAAGAGGACGAAACTCTTGAACAAATCCTAAGAAAGACTTATATAAATGATTGCGAGAATCATTAAGATAGCGATACCCAGCCGGGATATTTCGTGAAAATCCTTGACAGGGTGGACCCCCGATAAGGGCGGTTAATTCTTCTCTTTGTAAACCTAAGTATAAGCGCAGTTCTGATGGATTAACTTTGCGGATGTCTTCCTGAAAAGTGCGTGTTTTAGGATAATTATGTTGATAGGTTGCTAATGCTTTCGCATTTACATCAATTGCACAGATAGATTCAAACCCGGCTAAATGAAATCCCGTGGTCAATCCGCCCGCACCAGAAAATAAGTCGATAATTTGTTGTTTCATGGTTGAATACTATCGTATTCGGAGCCTCTTGTCAACTAAATATCCTAGCGATGATAGCGACGACAGGCAGTTTCATAAGAGGAGGAGGGGACGGAAATTAAAGACCCAATATTCTATCATAGAGATTTGCGATCGACCTTGGTTGATTTATCTGTTTCTGTTCGGCAGGAAGGGCGGAAATGCCTGAAATAACCGCCTAGTCAGGTCTTTAGTCCCTTGTCCGCAGCCAAGGGTCAATCCCAACCAACCTGATTGCTGAGAAGGGAGAAAAAAGCTGACGGCTAAAATAACTGATCACTGCCTTTTTCTAGGATTGAGAATCAGAATCCACCTCTGTCTTCACTTCGGGGACAATATCGGGTCTTTGGGCATCTTCCCAACCGACCGGGCGTTTAGAATTGTACCAAGCGATCGAACCGATGGTGACAGCAGCGAGAAAACCGACCACATAAACTGCCACAAAATAAACGGGGAATTTGCCACTGGCCACTTCTAGGAGTAGATACATAATTTTTTCACGATTAAGCTTTTAATTTGTATATCTTAACAGAATCGGCCCCCTCATCCCTATTCTCGATCGCTACTGGTCCACCAACCGGAAGGCAGCCAAATACCGCCATGGAGAGCTATTTTTGCCGGTGTCATCATATATCCCCAGGCTTCGCCGATCAATTCTCGCTCTAGATTATAAATAGGGATTCTGCGACGCTGATACTCGTTTTCTTCTGGATCTCTGCCGGGTTGATAATCTTCCAAAGCATCCAAAAGCCCAATATCATAATCTGCGTTAAAAGTCAATAAAATTCCCTTCACCCAGCCCTCGCCCTCGGTCAGTCCGGGATAACCGAGGGCGGTAAGATGGTATAAATACCCCTTTGTGTAGGCGGTTTTAGAGTTGATCACTTTTCCCG
>NZ_JASJFF010000208.1:0-2603 GCF_030065435.1 Microcystis sp. M53603_WE2 | reverse complement strand
GTCCTTCCCTATATGGATTTCAGCTACTTTTGAGCGTAGGCGCTCTCATCGAATTTTATTTTAAGTTAATTATTTGCATAACAATTCCCGAAGAGCCATTCAAATCTGATCCCTGATAGCTGTCTCGGAGTCCCCCGTCTCCTGTCTCGGAGTCTCCTGTCTCGGAGTCTCGACTAGGAAATTAATTTTGCACGACTACTTATAATACTAAATCCGTTAAGTATAGGTAACATATCAGGATAGGCACTCATGCAAGAGGCAAGAGGCAAAAGGGGGAATAGATAATCAGTTTTTAATAACTGGATTTAGGATAATTGCTAATTGTTGGTATTGCTGCATAAGTGCGTAAAAGCTGATAGGATAACGAACGGAAAAAATATAGCTTGTCAAGGTGCAAGAAATCGCTATAATCGTTCCAGCAGAGGCGATAATAATCCCTCGATCATCCATTTGTTAATGATCGCTAATGATTAGACAAACTCGGTTTTCAGCAAGCGGTTTCGAGACAGCGAACCCGTGAGGGTCCCGGTTGATCGTTGATCGAGCCTCCACTGGCCTTTTTTTGGAGTTGATCGAACCATGTTGCAAGGATGGATTCAAATCGCGCTCACGATCCTGATAATCGTGGCGATCACCCCCTTTTTCGGGCGGTATATGGCTAGGGTGTTCATGGAACGGAGAACCCTACTCGACCCACTCTGCGATCGAGTCGAGAGTCTTCTTTACACCTTCGTCGGGGTGAAAGGGAAAGAGAATATGACTGGCTGGCAGTACGTCCGCGCCGTTCTCTACAGTAACGCGGTGATGGCAATTCTGGTTTTTTCCCTGATTGCGGGCCAAGGATTCCTTCCCCTCAACCCGACGGGGATCCCCGCCCCTTCTTGGGACACCACGCTACATACGACGATTTCCTTTATCACCAACACCAACCAACAGCATTATTCCGGAGAAACCACCCTCAGCTACGGGAGTCAGATCTGGGGTCTTGGCTACCAGATGTTCACCTCGGCCGGAACCGGTCTAGCGGTGGGGATCGCCTTTATTCGGGGACTGACGGGGCGACCGTTGGGCAATTTCTATGTGGATCTGATCCGAGCGATCACCCGTATCCTCTTACCGATCTCGATCGTGGGGGCAATTGCCCTGATCATCGCCGGAGTCCCGGAAACCCTCGCGGGCCCGGCGATCTTGCCGACGCTAGAAAACCCCAACCTGAGTCAGGCGATCGCCCGCGGTCCAGTGGCCCACTTCGAGATTATTAAGGAATTGGGAGAAAACGGCGGCGGCTTTTTTGCCAGCAACTCGGCCCACCCCTTGGAAAACCCGAACGGATTCGTCAATCTGGTGCAGTTGGTGGCGATTCTCTCGATTCCCACCTCCCTGATCTATACCTACGGGGTTTTCGCCGATAATCTCAAGCAAGCTCGGTTAATCTATCTAATTCCCCTCGGTATCTTCATCGGCTTTACGATCATCACAGCGATCGGGGAATATAACGGCAACCAGGCGGTTAACTCCCTGCTAGGGGTGGAGCGAGCGGTTAACTTCGAGGGTAAAGAAGTACGCTTCGGTTGGGCGCAATCGGCCCTGTACGCGGTAACTACCACGGCCACCATGTGCGGTGCGGTGATCGCCATGCACGATTCTTTGATGCCGAACGGCGGCTTCGCCACCCTCTCGAATCTGTTCCTGCAAATCGTTTTCGGCGGCCAGGGAACCGGCACCGCCTACCTGTTTGCCTATCTGATCCTGGCGGTATTCGTCACCGGGCTAATGGTGGGGCGAACCCCCGAATTCCTCGGGCGCAAAATCGAGAAACGGGAAGTGGTGTTAGCGAGTTTTTTAATTCTGCTGGTTCACCCGATCGCCATCCTCATCCCTGGAGCGATCGCCCTTGCCTTTCCCGACTTTCAGGGCATCAGTAACCCCGGCTTTCACGGATTATCTCAAGTTATCTACGAGTACGCTTCCGCCGCCGCCAATAACGGGTCGGGATTCGAGGGACTAGGGGATTCCCAACCTGCGCCGCTTGCGATCGCATCTGGGGCGAAACCGACGATGACCGCTCTCTGGTGGAATCTCAGCGCCTCCTTTAGTTTACTGGCTGGACGGTATATCCCGATCGCCGCCCTGCTCTTGTTAGCCGATGGGATGTCCCGCAAACAACCAGTTCCCGCCACCACCGGAACCCTCCGCACCGATACCGGACTCTTTACCAGCGTGACGGCGGGGGTGATTTTAATTCTCGGTGCGCTGACTTTCTTGCCGATATTAGCCCTCGGGCCGATCGCGGAAGCCTTTCAAATCACCCGGATGATCGGCTAGGAGTTTAGACAGGGTTTGCGGCAAAAAGTTTTTCCGGGGGGTAGGGTGTGGGGTGTGGGGTGTGGGGTGTGGGGTGTGGGGTTTTACCAGTTTTGAGGTGGCCAATTACCTAATTTTCAGGGAAAAAGTGCCTGAATGTCCCCCCGATCACTCCCAGATCCAGTACTTTTTGATTGACAAAAGGTCTAGAAGTCTTATCCAACAAGGTTTTTAGATTTATTCAGCAAGCCCGAATTAGTCGTGAGTTGAACTAACCGGCATCAGTCCCCACCCGCACT
>NZ_JASJFF010000413.1:0-2877 GCF_030065435.1 Microcystis sp. M53603_WE2 | reverse complement strand
GATTTGCGCTATCAAGAAAATTGGAGTTTAGGCTACGATCTACAACTGATTTTTAAAACAATTTTGATTCTCTTTCAAAAAAACAGTGGTGCCTTCTGAAGTCTTAAATTCCCCTTCTTTCCCCCTCCATTTCCATCTACAAGTCCGGACGGAATTGGCAGCTTTAATCCCAGTCCTACAATGGTTTGAATCTCACGGCCGCTCTTTTCTACCTGAGTCGGTGCTTTGGCAGTGTAAAGTGGCTTTAGCGGAAGGATTTACTAATACTGTCCGTTACGCTCACCAACATTTACCACCGACTACACCCATCGATCTAGAATTAACTTTACAGTCCCATTCTCTAGAAATAAGAATATGGGATCACGGTCAACCTTTTGATCTGCAAGCCAAACTCGATTCTCTACAACAACATCCTCTCGCACCTTTGGAAATGGAAAGCGATCGAGGATTAATTTTTATGCGTTCTCTTACTGATACTTTACAATATATCCGCACTGGCGAAGGGAGAAATTGTTTAATTCTCCAGAAAAGTTTTTAAGTCAATTTATCCCCTGCTAGAAACTCCGTCCATGGCACAGGTTTCCAGACGAGAAAAAAGAATTATCCCACCCCCCACACCCCACACAAGGGTGGGGAGATGTCCCCAGGGTGCTTTGAGAGAGAAAGTAATTTGATCGTAGTATAACCACTTGTTATTAACTCGCCAACCGACTTTTGTTCCAAAAGCGTTCCATTTTTGTTGATCATAATTGCTGCTTCCTCCCAAACTTTCATAGATTCTTTTCTGAACAGATATACCGAATTTTCCCTGACTATATTTTAACCAGAGTTGATTGATAGTGGCTAAATCTTCACAGGGAAAGTTATCTATGTCTTCTATCTTAAGATATTTTTCTTTAGTTCGATCGGCAACTTTTAAGAAGAGATTAGCCGTTTCTTGATCTGCCTCTTGCCATTTTTCTTGCGCTAAGAAATCCCGTAGGTTAGTGTAATCAATTTCCTTGGCACTTTTGAGGTTAATTTCCTCCCTGGTGGCGGCTGGAAAAACTGGCAAAACCGTTTCTTGAATTGTATTCTGTGATCGGGGTTTTGGCGGAATCACGAAGGCTAATTTGACTGCTAACTCTTGCAGGACTTCCCCGGCTGATTGATAACGTTTTTTGGTGCCAAATTCAATTAATTTATCTAAAATTTTACCTAATTCAACAATAACAGGATTATTAATCAGGTGCTTTCTCCATACCCATTCATGTTCACTCACATCGAATAATTCAAAGGGAGATATTCCCGTTAATAAATAGATACAAGTGACTCCCAAACTATATAAATCACTGCTATTAATCGCTTTGCCATTGCTTTGTTCTGGAGCGATATATCCCGGCGAACCGATCACTGTTCCTGTCAGGGAAAGGTTAGCAATGGGCATGAATTTAGAGGCACCAAAATCCACTAAAATTATTTTATTATCGCTGCGTCTCCTAATTATATTAGCTGGTTTAATATCCCGATGAATGACTCTTTTAGCATGGATAAAATCAAGAATTGGCAAAATTTCCAATAAAAGATGTTTGATCTTTTCCTCATTGAAAACTCCCTCGCTTTGTAATTCTTGTTCTAGATTTTCTCCCTCAATATATTCTTGAACAAGATATTGTCGCCCATCATTGCTGGTAAAATAGGCATAGAGGGAGGGAATTTGTGGGTGTTGACCGAGATTATCTAAACTAATCGCTTCTTCTTTAAATAATTCCGCCGCTTTCTTGAGAGCATTGCTACCTTGAGCGCTAGGAAAAAATTGTTTAATCACACAATAAGGTTTAGAAGGTTTATCCTCATCAATTGCTTGAAAAGTTTTACCGAAACCTCCTTGACCAATTAATTTTATAGCACGATAACGATCTTTTAGTAATAATTGAAAGCGACATTTTTGACAGAATTTATCTGTAGGATCATTGTTATATAGACAATCGGGATTAAGACATAAACTCATTGTTAGTTCAAAGAGGGATAGGGAAGATGTTTCAGTGAGCAGTAAACTGATAACTGATAACTGATAACTGATAACTGATAACTGATAACTGATAGCTAAATCGAGGTTTCTTCCTCTAGCCAAATTTCTGGCTGTTGATTTAATAAAAGCTGGGCTGCCTCTAACATATCATCGACAATATCGCGCAAATCTGTCTTATTATCGATATAAGCTTTTAACGCCTCCATCGGATCTAATTGATTACCCACCCCTAATTCCGGTAAACGGGGACGGGTTAATTGACTAATTAACTCAGCCCGAATACTATAACTATGGGCAGTTTTTAACGCTTCGTCAAGCTGATTGGTGTTGATTAGTTCTAATTGTTCACTGCGAATTTTATAAACTAAGCGGATAACTGCTTCCTGAATATCGTGTTTTTTGAGAGCTTTTAGCAATTCTTTTTGGGGGTTTTCTGCCTCAGAAACATCCACTTCGATGGAACGGAAAGGACGCACGGGTAAAGGACAAAATTCCCATTTAACCTCTCCTTTAGCCACTTCTATTAGAACATAGCCCTTATCTTCTTTTTCCTCGCTAAAATCCACTCGATCGATGCTGCCCGGATAGACAATAGGCGGATCATTGCTAGGATTAAGATTTTGGTGTTTGTGAACATGACCTAGGGCAACATACTCGAATTGTGGACGATTTAGCAACGATAAAGGCACAGTAAACCCTTTACCAACCGCTAAAAATCTTTCTGCTCCTAAACTAGCTCGATCGGCCATTAAATGGGCTAATAAAACTGTTGGTACACTTGTATCTAATTGGCGAATTTCTCCTTCTAAAACCGGTTCCAAACGGTTAATTAATAATTCATTTACCCCACTCAAGGATAAACCCTC
>NZ_JASJFF010000077.1:0-3587 GCF_030065435.1 Microcystis sp. M53603_WE2 | reverse complement strand
CTAAGGCTAACGCGACGGGAGGAGAGGGCCTGTTGTAAACGGGTGTTGCGTTGTTCGATCGCCCGTTGATCGGCAATTGATCGGGCCTCTTTCTCACTTTCATAGACATCGAACTCATCGCCAGCGGCCGGGACATCACTAAGACCGAGGATTTCCACGGCGAAGGAGGGGGTAGCCGCTTCGACTTTTTGACCGCGATCATCGATCATCGCCCGAATTTTGCCGAAAACGGAACCGGCGACGATGCTATCGCCCACCCGGAGAGTACCATTCTGGACGAGCAGGGTAGCCACGGGACCTTTGGTGCGATCGAGGTTAGCTTCGATGACGGTTCCCTTAGCCAAGCGATCGGGGTTAGCGACCAATTCCTCCACTTCTGCCACCAAGAGAATCATTTCCAGCAGATTATCGAGATTTTCACCCCGCAGGGCGCTCACGGGAACCATGATCGTCTCACCGCCCCAATCTTCGGCCACCAGTCCCTGTTCGGTCAATTCCTGTTTAATCCGGTCGGGGTTAGCTGAAGGTTTATCGACTTTGTTAATCGCCACAACGATGGGGACTTCGGCGGCCCTGGCGTGACTGATTGCCTCTTTCGTTTGGGGTTGTACGCCATCATCGGCGGCTACCACCAGCACCGCTATATCGGTGACTCTCGCCCCGCGGGCGCGCATGGCGGTAAAAGCTTCGTGGCCGGGGGTATCCAAAAAGACAATCTGTTCCGGTTTGCCGTTATGTTCCACATCGACGTGGTAAGCACCGATGTGCTGGGTGATGCCGCCTGCTTCCCCCTGGGCGACTTTGGTTTTGCGGATCGAGTCGAGGAGGGTGGTTTTACCGTGGTCAACGTGACCCATAATGGTGACGACGGGGGGACGACGCTGGAGACTTTCCCAGTCGGAGACATCGATCATTTCCGTGGTTTTGATCGCCGCCGACTGGGTGCTGGGGGTTTCCACGGCGATCTCGAAGTCCCTGGCGATCATTTCGATCGTGTCCACGTCGAGAGTTTGGGTGATATTAACCGCCATCCCTTTAAAAAATAGGGTTCTGATGATCTCAGTTTCGGGGACTTTCATCAATTCCGAGAGGTCGCGCACGGTGAGACTGCCGGTGACAACGATGCTTTCCGGGCGTTTTTCCTCTTGGGGTTCTTGGCGCTCGCTTTTCGGGCTGCCGGTGTGGGCGGTTGGTTTACTGGGCCGCTTAACTTTGACTGCTGTTGGGGTGCCGGGGGGGGCAGCTTTAGCGGTGGGCGGTTTGGGGGGACGAGCGGTGGAGAGGGTAAAACTGGGGGTATTAATTAACCCGGACAGTTCCGATTCTAGATCATCGTCATCTTCAAAGAGCGCTTGGGTGCGGCGTTTGTTTTTGCCGGCAGTTTTGGCGGTTTTGGCCGCTTTTTTTTCTTCCTCTTCTTCTTCTTCCCAGGTAGATTTTTTGGCCATGCGAGGGGGCATGGTGGGTCGTTTGAGTTTTTTGGGCCCGTCTGCTCCGAGCAATCCGGTATCTGTATCGATTTCTGTGCCATCAACACCAGATTTCTTGGTGGTATCGGTTTCCTCCTCGCTGGTAGCCGAGATTTTAGCGGGTAACCCGGGGCGAACCGGGCGCTTCAACTCCACTGTCTCCCGCACTTCTCTAGCTGGTTCCGCCAGTTTCGGGCTTTTTCCGTCGGGTTTGCGGTTGAGGGTCGGTTTTTCTGGTTTAGCCAAGCCTACCCTACGCTCAGGACTAGGGGCGTTTTCGCTCTCGCCGCGCTCGCGTTTTTCTCCCCGGGGCCTGTCGTTACTGCCAGGAGCATTTTTAGATCGGGGTTCTGGCCGTCCCGAGGCAGTTTCAGGGCGTGGTTTCGGGGTGAGGGAAGGTCGATTAGGTGGGGCGATTAAGGTGGGGGCTGCTTCTGGCACTAGCGGGGTTTCGGTCGGGGTTTCTTTAACACTGGGGCTATGAGATAGCATCTCTGCTGCAGTGGGGGGAGTTTTTTCGGCCGCCTCGTCGCGCCCTGGGGGAGCAACGAGGGGTTTAACCGGGGGACGGGGGGGACTGATTAAAGTCGGTTTGGCCGAGGAACCGGCTTGACCGGGATAGCTTTCCCCTTCTTCGCCGGTTTCGGGGCGGTTGTGTTTATGCAGGGCTAAAATCTTTTGTTTTTTTTCTTCGGCAGGACTAGCCGATTCTCGCTGACCCGTGCTATTTTTACTGGTACTCGAGGCCAATCCCTTCGCAGCGATTGCTTTGATGCGTTGGGCATCCTCTTCGCTGATCGTGCTACTGTGGCTCTTGTACTCGATGTTCAACTGGTCACAGATGTCCAAAATGTCTTTGTTGTCTAGATTCAATTCTTTTGATAAATCGTAAATTCTGACTTTCGTGTTACTCATCCATTATCCCCCGGCTAAAGTGTTAGTGATCCTATAAGTTGGCTGATTTTTTGATCCTCTCAGGACTGCCCCCTTTCCATGCTAACGATTTTGTGGCTATGATCGTCAATTTTAATCCTGATTTGAACGACCTTGCTTGGCAGTCCCGAGGCGCTCTTGCAAGGATTCATAGAGCGTTTCGGGAATATTGGCTTTTAGGGCCCGTCCGAGACGATTTTTTTGCCGGGCCAGTTGCAGGCAATTAGGTTGCGGACAGATATAGGCAGCCCTTCCCATGCCTTGATCTAATTGTATCTGTCCGGACGGGTGTAGTCGGACAATTCGCCAAAAGGATTCTTTCGGGGCGAAGAGACGGCAGCTAATACAGCGTCGATAATTGACGAAGGGGTTCATTCTTGGTCTAAATCCTGCGCTTCTGGGTCGGTTTCATCGGTTTTTACCTCTTGTTCGCCTTTATAGAGGACTATATCCTTAATATCGATTTTCCAGCCCGTCAGACGGGCGGCTAGACGCACGTTCTGCCCTTCTTTGCCAATCGCTAAACTTAATTGATCCTGTGCCACCAGTACCAATGCTTGTCTTTCTTCGGCATTAGTGAACAAAACTTGGTCGATACGGGCGGGACTAAGGGCATTGGCGATGTAGGTGGCGGGATCTGGAGACCAGCGAATCACGTCGATTTTTTCCCCCCGCAATTCGTTAACCACGGCTTGAATCCTGGAACCTCTAGCCCCAATACAAGCCCCAACCGGATCCACGTCTCTCTCTAAGGTATCGACGGCGATTTTTGTCCGCGAACCAACGTGACGGGAGGGGGGATTGGCTTCCCGGGCGACGGCGACAATACGCACGATTTCCTCCTCGATTTCGGGAACTTCGTTGGCGAACAAATATACTACCAAACCCGCCGCCGCTCTGGAAACGATTAATTGCGGGCCGCGGTGAGAACCTTCCAGGACTTTTTTGAGCAGAACTTTAAAGGTGGCGTTAGCGCGATAGTTATCGTTGGGTAGCTGTTCCCGTTTGGGTAGTTCTGCTTCCACTTCCGGTTGACCGTAGGTGCTTTGTACCATGACAATAGCGGCCTGTCTTTCAAAACGGACGACCCGGGCCTGTAAAACCGTTCCTTCCAGATCTTGGAACTCCTCTTGAATCATTTTGCGTTGGTTATCCCGCAGTTTTTGCAGTAAAACCTGTTTAGTT
>NZ_JASJFF010000490.1:0-1004 GCF_030065435.1 Microcystis sp. M53603_WE2 | reverse complement strand
TACTTTTTTGTTGTTTCATTAATTCTTTTAAATCTTCTACTGACTCAACAATATCAATTTTGGGTACGACTGGCATCGCTAATTTATCCACTTAATCATCTTTTCTATAAGTATGCCATAGTTTTTGAAATTTGGTATAAGACACAACCAGGCTATCTTTTTCTATTTTGCCAACTCACAGACATTAATTGATACTAAATCCGTTGAGCATTATGCTACTTATAAAGACAGGCACTCATGCAAGAGGCACTCATGCAAAAGGGGGAATAAATAATCAGTTTTTAATAACCAGATTTAGTATTAAGTAGGGAGGCACAATTATTTGTAGGATGGGTTAGCGGTAGCGTAACATGATCGGGCGTTGGGTTTCATGCTTCAACCCAACCTACGTTCATCTTATATCTGGACTTCCCCGTTGACAAAAAGCCATAACCTGTGCTGTAGAAGGGATTAAGAGAATTTCCGCCGCCCCGTTACTGGGTACTGTCGAAAACTCTGGGATCTACGCGATCAGCGATGCGGCCGATGGTCGCCACCAAGAGGATAAACCCTATGCTGCCACGGCCCAAGTGGCCCTTCAACAGTCCGACTACTGCGCTTGGAATATTTGGGCGAGTTTCCACGATAAACCAGCTTTACCCTTCCGTTATCAACCTTTAGGCGAAATGTTGACCCTCGGCATCGATGAAGCTACGATTAGCGGTTTAGGACTACAATTAGCCGGTCCCCTTGCCCATCTTACCCGTCGCTTAGTCTATCTCTACCGTCTGCCCACCCTTAACCATCAAATCGCCGTAGCATTCAACTGGATTACCCAACCCCTTCTATCCCTCATTTCTGAGTAGCGAGTTCAGATATTCCTCCACTAATAAACTATCTCGATCGGTCAATTCCTGACCATCGAGACGGTTTAACAGCATTACTGCACCAAATAACCGATTATTAATCCTAATTGGCACAGCTAAAGCCGTTTTTATCCCCAAAGCCACCGCTATATCCTGACG
>NZ_JASJFF010000093.1:0-2766 GCF_030065435.1 Microcystis sp. M53603_WE2 | reverse complement strand
TGGAGCGGCGGCGCTGGTGCGTAGTTCCGAAGATTTGGAGGATAAAGCGGAAGATGGGGCGGCGATTATTGCCCAGCGAGAAATTCACGAATTAGACGTGGTAGTGGGGATTACCGCCGGGGGGACAACCCCCTACGTTCATGGGGCTTTACAGGCGGCAAAACAGCGGGGTGCGACGACGATTGCTATTAGTTGTGTCCCCGCCGAACAGGTGGAGATCGCGGTGGATGTGGATATCCGGTTATTGACTGGACCAGAACTTCTGGCCGGCTCCACCCGTCTGAAAGCGGGAACGGTGACGAAAATGGCTTTAAATATCCTTTCCACAGGGACAATGGTCATGTTAGGCAAGGTTTACGGCAACCAGATGGTCGATGTGGCAGTTACTAATCATAAACTCCATGACCGCGCCCTGCGGATTATCTGCCACCTTACCGATGTTAGTCGTCAGGAAGCGGCTATTTTACTGGAAAAAAGTGGCCGCCGGGTTAAACTGGCTTTGTTAATGCAGAAAACGGGACTTTCGGCGGCCCCAGGACAAGAATTGTTACAAAAGCATCGAGGGCAATTACGGGCTGCCCTGCAAGCTTATAATCAAATTGATTGATAAAAACCTATTGATTTTGACTTTCCTATGGTTAATATTTCTTCGGAAATTGCTGCGGTCGCTGTTATTTTCCTCGTCGCTGGTGCTATCTTGACTTGGAGTTTTTATCGGGCTAAACCCTACGGCCAACTGGGAATTTTACCTTGGTTACAATCCTTGGTACTCATAGCTCCTTGGTTAATTTTTTTCGGGCTATTTGCGGCGGGAATTTATCTCAATCTAGCGGTAATTCTCTTTTTACTGGTTGCTGCCACCATTATCTATATTTATTTGGGCAACCGTTTACGCTTACTGAAAACCAATCAGATAATTGAACCGAAAGTTAACCAGGCAGTTAGCCAGTCCGTTACTCCTCTAGAAATCCCGGCAGCGGTGACAGCAATTGTGCCGGATGTGATGCCAATTCCCGAAGAGGATTTAAAAGTTATTCAGAGTATTTTTGGGATAGATACTTTTTTTGCCACCGAAACTATCTCTTTTCAGGAAGGGGCAATTTTTAAAGGCAATTTACGGGGAGAACCGGATCTAGTTCACTCGCGCTTAACCCAGAAATTAAGTAATCATTTTGGCGATAAATATCGTTTATTTCTGGTGGAAGGAACCGAGGAAAAACCGGTGGTAATTATCCTTCCCAAAACTAATGATCCTAGTCCTGCCACTCTTGCTCAAAAAAATCTCTCTTTAGTTTTGTTAGTAGCCACTATTGTCACCAGCTTAGAAGCGGCGGGAATTTTATTAGGTTTTGATTTGTTTGGTAATTGGCAGAGATATCGAGAAGCAATTCCCCTGAGTTTGGGTTTATGGTCGGTATTAATTGCCCACGAAATCGGTCATCTAATTATCGCTAAACGCCATAATGTTCGTCTCAGTTTACCCTATTTTCTTCCCACTTGGCAGATTGGTTCTTTTGGGGCGATTACTCGTTTTGAATCTTTATTACCTAACCGCAGTGTCCTATTTGATATAGCTTTCGCTGGTCCTGCTTTGGGAGGTTTGGTTTCTTTAATCTTATTAATTGTTGGACTAACTTTATCTAATTCGGCCAGCCTTTTTCAAATCCCTAGTACCTTTTTCCAAAGTTCAATTTTAGTGAGTTTTTTAGCGCGGATAGTTTTGGGCGACGAGTTACAAAATGCTGTTATCTCCGTGCATCCTTTAACTGTTATCGGTTGGTTAGGATTGGTGATTACCGCCCTTAATTTACTGCCCGCCGGACAGTTAGATGGTGGCAGAATTGTTCAGGCTATTTATGGTCGCAAAATTGCCCGCCGCACCACTGTGGCCACTTTGGTCATTTTGGGCATTATTTCCTTAGTTAATCCCAGTAATCCGATTCCTCTCTATTGGACAATTTTAGTCGCTTTTTTACAAAGAGAGTTGGAAAGACCTAGTTTAAACGAGTTAACTGAACCCGATGACACCCGCGCCGGTTGGGGTTTATTACTGCTCTTTTTAATGTTAGCAACTCTGATTCCTTTAAGCCCTAGTTTAGCGGGACGGTTAGGCATCGGTGGCTAAATACTTCCCCGAAATTCTTGCCATTGATTGCCGTCAAAAAAAAGCTTGACAAAAACTCAAGTCTTGACTTATAATTTTCTTATAATGGGAATCCGTGTCCGCCTATAGACCCCTGATTTTTCCGTAAAATATAGCCTCCAGCATTTACCCCTGAAGATTTGACTTTTGGAGTTGCTTAAAATGTCTAACGAAACTGTCACTTATTCCCTAGAAGCTGTCCTGACAAGGATTGAGGGGAAAATCGACTCTCTGGAAAAACGCCTTGACGAGAAAATCGACTCTCTGGAAAAACGTATTGACGAGAAAATCGACTCTCTGGAAAAACGTATTGATGAGAAAATCGACTCTCTGGAAAACCGTATTGATGAGAGATTTGACAAGGTAGAAGACCGGTTAACTAAAGTAGAAATAGGACAGGCCGAACTCAAGGGAGATATTAAAGCTTTAGACGAAAAAATCAATGGATTAACTGCAAGGGTTGCCTATCAGGAATTCACCAATCGAGGGATTCTGATAGCATTGGTGGTCGCTATTTTAGGAGGTGCCGCTAAACTTTTTGGTTTTTTCCCTAATCCTTAGAAGTTGCCGGTAGCCGTACCTAGTAGATAGGCTCTTCCCCAAAAAATTTCGCTCATTACCCC
>NZ_JASJFF010000601.1:0-5928 GCF_030065435.1 Microcystis sp. M53603_WE2 | reverse complement strand
ATTATATTGGGGTATCCATAGTCGCAAATCACTGGGAAAGACTTCATAAATAGTTTTCCTTAAAGCATTGTCTAACAAGCGAATTAAATTGCGTACCAGTCGATTATGATTGATGCTTCCCCCTGTCATCTCGATAATTTCTCCGTCGTGATATTCGTGTTTAACCTCGGCAATGGTTTCTAAATTACGATATTCTTCTAAGCTGAGGGTTTTGGTAGGAGATCGAGTTAGCATTTTTCCAGATTAGAGCTTCTTTTATTTAATCATAACACAATTAATTTTACCCATTTAATTCTAATTCCCCTTGGAGAAAATCAATAAATTGTCTAGCAGTTCTTCCCGATCGCCCATTATGTTGGGTTGCCCATTGTTTGGCACGAAATTCTAAGTCTTCTAAGCTAATTTTTAATTTAGATAAAGCTGCCAAATGACGCACTATTTCCAAATATTTTTCTTGATTAGCCGGTTCAAAAGTGAGGGTTAAACCAAAGCGATCACTAAAGGATAATTTTTCTTGTACTGTGTCCCAATTATGCACTTCATCACTATCTTTTGGTTGTGGTCGATCCGCAAAAAATTCTCTGACTAAATGTCGGCGATTAGAAGTGGCATAAACTACGACATTTTTCGGTCTAGCGGTGACGCTTCCCTCTAAAATAACCTTTAAAGCTTTAAAAGCTTCATCGTCTTCTTCAAAGGATAAATCATCGACAAAGATAATAAATTTTTGGGGCAAATCTCGCAAGATTTCAATAATTAATGGTAGGTCTTTTAACTGCGATTTTGCCACTTCAATTAAGCGCAATCCCTGACTATGATATTTTTGCAATAATCCCTTAACCAGAGAGGATTTTCCCGAACCACGGCTGCCATAGAGTAAGACATTTAAAGCTGGATAACCTGCTAATAAAAACTCAGTGTTTTTAATCAAGGTTTCCTTGGGCATTTCATAACCGACTATGTCTTGAATCTGCACGGGATCGGGATGAGTAATTCCTTGTAATCTGCCTTCTTGCCACCTTAAAGCTTGATAACGGGCAAAAATTCCTGTACCACACTCACGATAATAATCGGCTAGATCTTCGACTAATTCCGTCCAATCTAAACTAGAATGTAGGAAACTTTCTAATTTATTGTCCACTTCCCAAGCGGGGAAAATTAGAAATTTAATTTGTTCAAAAACTGTCGAATTACTTAAGCTATAAATGCTAGAGTTATAAAGAGATTGGAGGATAGATAAATCCTGTTTAACGCCATCAATTAAAGATTCGGGTAACTCCGAAACACTTTTTTTCTGTACCTGTTGACTAAAGGGATTATCATCTAATAAAATTTGTTCGATTAGAAAATCATTCCAACTGATATTTCTGGATGCTAAAGCTTGAAACAATTTACCATAAGCTTTGAGAAAATCGGCAACATTATCCGTAGATAATAGGGTAATAAATGCCTGACCAATAGCATTATCAAAAACCCCTTGATACAAAACTAACAAGCTGACTTTTTTGTAAATTTCAGAGTTCATTTTTAATTCTCCACTAATAACTAACATTTCATGGCCGCCTTTTGGCAATTCCTAATCCGATTTAATAATTGCCGCCTTGTAGCCGAGGGAATGCCAATCAGTTATTATACTACCAAGATAGGGCGATATCTGCAACATTAAGGTTAAAAAGGGAGAAATGCCTACCGACTAATTCTTAGGATTTCTTGAATTGATTCTCGATAAAATTGATAACTTATAGCAGTTATCTTCATGGTGAGGTGCAAAGTTTTCGTTTTGGGGAGACGGTCCCGATGAAAAAATTTTCACCCCCATAGATGAAAGAGGTTTCCTTCCCTACACCCCACACCCCACACCCTACACCCTACACCCTCTTTCAAGTCAGGAGAAGATACCCTGTCAGGTTACACATCATCTTGAGGAGAAACGCTATATTTGATAAAATTTAACCAATCTTGGATTTCCTGTCCTAACCAGAGACATTCATCCTCGCGGAGATTCTGGCCGATAAGATAATAATTTTTAGCCGTCCGCAGACGAATCTGATAGTTACCTTCTGTGCCATTGCTATGGAGAAAAATACCCCATAAATCTTGAGTTTTAAAAGCAAATTTTTTGTAGATAAAATTGAAGACTTTATATTTAATTAAAACTTCTTGAGGTGTAAGAATTAATTGCATCTCCCGCAAACAAATAAAACCAATTAGAGCTATAATAAAGGTAAGAATCGGGGAGATAAAGACAGTGACAGTAAGGACAATCGCCAAAGACCAGAGGGTAGGAGCATCGGAAAGTAGCTTAATTTTTGGGGGTAAATTAATCTCTAAATTATCCCGGCGTTTAGCGATACGGATGGAACTGTGGGGAGGTTTTGGTAATTTCTTAGGATCGATTAAACTTGAGGCTTGGCGATAGGAGGGATGTTGGAGAAATTTCAGGGCTTCTCTGGCACTTTTAAACCGCTTTTCTACCGCCATATCGGTCATAGTTTCTAACCAATCGATTAAATCATCATCGATTGTCACCAGTTGGCGAAATTGAATTTTAGAGTCGCGGTGGGGCAGTTCTATCGGCACAATTCCCGTCAATAAATGAATTAAAGTCATGCCCAAGGCATATAAATCAGAACCCGGAACTGCCCGGCCCCAAAATTGTTCTAGGGGTGCATAACCACTCGTTCCCACCACGGTAAAAGTAACTCCTGTTGCTGCACCCCTGGACTGGACTGCGCCAAAATCTACTAAATAAACGTTATTTTCTGAGTTAATAATTAAATTACTAGGTTTAATATCTCGATGTAATACTGGGGGCGATAATTCATGCAAATAAATGAGAATTTCGAGAACTTCTTGGGCAATATTCCGAATTACCGTAGGGGGGAAACGTTGCCCCCTTTCTAAGTGATCGCTTAAGGATTCTCCGGGTATATAATCTTGTACAAGCACAAACCAAGGAATCCCGTCACCTTGATTTTTATCGAGGGAAAAATAATCGCGATAGCGGGGAATACGGGGATGATAGAGAGAAGCTAAAACGGCGGCCTCTCGTTCAAATAATTTTAATTCTTCCCATTCCATCTGGGGACTAAAAGCGAGGAGTTTAATAATTACCGATTCCTGGGATAATACATCGGTAGCTAACCAAGTTTGACGACCGATAGCGGTATTGCCTAGGCGTTGTTGTAGTTGGTAACGTTCAGCTAAAAGAGAATCAGAAGTAAAGGTCATAGTGGCTTTTCCCTTATTTAGGGTCTGCTGAAAAAGTTTTTCCTGGGGACAGGGTGTGGGGTGTGGGGTGTGGGGTGTGGGAAGTGGGAAGAATAAATAAAAATAATCTCCTATCTCCTATCTCCTATCTCCTATCTCCTGACGACCGGCTACTGACGACCGGCTACTGACTCCTAACCCCACCAACAAACTTTTTGCCGCAAACCCTAATTAATATCAATTTGTTTTTTGGCTGTCCAACAAAGGGCGATTCCTTTTTCTTTATAGGAAGATTCTCCGACAAAGATAGGATATAATTCAGATTCCCCACGATAGATAATTTCCTGACCATCAAACCCTAGAAAAATCGGTTGATTGGGTTGAATTGCCTGATAATCTCGTTGGAGAATCTGAGGATGTAACATGGCTTTAATTTCACCCTGTTCATCCCTAGGATAATCGATCGAGCCTAAACGTTGGTAAACTGTGAGGGATTCGCTGAAAGTATCGAGATGGGCAGCCAGATAATTTTCCTGTTCGATATAGTCTAGGATTTGATAGATGAGTGTTTCGGTTTGACGAAAAAGATAGGGACAGATGACACCATGGTTAACCGGACCGATTTCGAGGGTAAAAGCTAGGGGACAAATTCCTTTCAGAAAATGATTTTCTTCCTCGCTGACGGGATGATAAATTAAGCGCACCTCAGGATTAATTTTAGTCAGATAGGTAAAGAGTTTTAATAGCCAAGGATGGGGATTAGAATAAATAATTGCCAGCATCATGTTAGATGTGGTGCTGTGAATATCGATTAATAAATCAATGGATTTTTCTCGGATTTCTTTGACTATTTTTTTGGCTCGTTTTTGTTCGTATTGCTGACCATCGGGATTAACTAAATCTTTCTGGTTAAAACAACGATTTAAATCCGTATCGATATATCTAAACCGTTGCTTTAGGGCTAAGGGATTAGCGATGAGACTGTGGGATTGAAAACTGCTGCGAGCAATAAGATTAGGTGACTTTTGCAGGTATTTAACCAAATAAGCGGGAGTTAGTTCATTGCCATGCACACCGGCAATTAAAGCCAGATTTTTAATAGTAGTTTTCTGCTCGATCATTTTTTATAATTTTTGAGAAGTTAAGTGGGTGGGTGGAATTAAATATAAGATGAACGTAGGTTGGGTTGAAGCATGAAACCCAACGCCCGATTATGTTACGCTACCGCTAACCCATCCTACAAATAATTGTGCCTCCCTACTTATAATTATTTATGGTTTGCGGCAAAAAGTTTGTTGGTGGGGTTAGGAGTCGGTCGTCGGTCGTCAGAAGATTATTTTTATTTATTCTTCCCACACCCCACACCCCACACCCCACCCCTATAACTGATTTAGAAAAACCAGCCGTAGGAATGAAGACCTTTACCTAAAAGATTCACCCCTAAATAACATACCCAAACCACAACAAAACCACTGGCCGCTAGAATAGCTGGTTTTCTTCCCTGCCATCCCCGGGTAATGCGGGCATGGAGATAAGCGGCAAACACTAACCAAGTGATTAGCGCCCAAGTTTCTTTCGGGTCCCAACTCCAATAGGAACCCCAAGCTTCATTCGCCCAAACCGCTCCGGCGATGATACCGATAGTGAGAAGGGGAAAACCGAGACCAATGACCCGATAACTGATATTATCGAGGGTTTCCGCCAAGCTAAGACGTTGGGGCGAAAGGGTCGCCATCGCTGTTAAGGTGGGAGTTAAAAGGGCGGTTGTGCCACTGTTAGCCGTTTCCAGGAAAATTGGGGCGGAAAGAGTGGTAGATAACTTATTTTGCAGACGATAGGCTCCCGTACCCACGGAACTGCCTTTTAACTCGATATTTTGACCTCTAGTGACGATCAGAAAAGCGATCGCCATCAGGGAACCCACCATCAAAGCAGCATAACTTAACATCATGACGCTAACGTGCATCATCAGCCAATTCGATTTTAAAGCTGGAACCAAGGGCGCCGAAGTTTGCATTTCCCCGGGTAAGGACAAAGTGGCAAAAGCAGTAATCCCCATGGCTACAGGAGTCGTCACCACCCCCACCAGGCGACTGCGGCTATTGTACTCAGCAATTAAATGAACCGCAGTTACACCCCAAGCGAGAAAGAATAAAGATTCGTAAAGATTGCTGATGGGGAAATAACCCGCTTCTAACCAGCGCGCCCCCAATAAAGCGGCGATACAGAGGTTAGCGATGGCCACTCCCGTGCTGCCCAGGCCCGGCAACAAAGGTATGCTAGGAAAGGCTGCCCCGGCCCAATAAACCAGCATGGTTAAAAACAGGACTAAAAAAGAAGTGTTATCGAGAAAGTTCTCTAAGCTAACTAAATTCATGGGATTTCTCTCGTTTGTCGCTCGCTCGCTACCAAGTATTCCATCCTCTATCCTATCCCATCGGTAAGGCGATCGAGACAGGGAATTGTTAGTATAAACTTTGCATTTTCACTCTGACCCACCCTAAAAATTATGACTAATCAAGAAGATAATCAATTTTCCTGGTCGCGTTTGCCTCTGTTAGGCAAAATCCTGATCATTTGTTCTGGTGTTGCCGCTTTAGGCTATTTTCTTATCCCTCGTCCCTCAGAATTATCCAATATTCCCCTCGAACCCTACAGCGAATTTATCAATAAAGTGGAACGGGGCGACATCAGTAAGGTCAGAATTGGCAATCAAGT
>NZ_JASJFF010000034.1:0-14029 GCF_030065435.1 Microcystis sp. M53603_WE2 | reverse complement strand
TGTCTATCTTTTGGTATTAACCTGTTGATGCCTTAAATCCTTCCCTGTATGGATTTCAGCTACTTTTGAGCTTAGGTACTCTCATCGAATTTTATTTTAAGTTAATTATTTGCATAACAATTCCCGAAGAGCCCTATTTATTAATAAAAAAAGGTAGTTCTAGTGCATCGCCCGTTACATTTTGTGTCGTATTCAAGCAATTCATACAGACTCAATCAATTCATACAGTAAATCAAGCAACCGCCTGTTACAGTAATGCCAAGAGCAGAATTATCAACTCGAATCAGGAAATTCAATCGCTATAGTTCGCCATACTATAGGATTTACAAAGCTTTTACCGCATAGCGTTGGAGGGAAAAATGACTTTAACTAACCGTAAACGAGCCGTGGGAATCTTCTCTAGCTATCAAGAGGCAGAGAAGGCACTGAATGGATTACGAGATGACGGATTTGCCATGAATGAGGTATCAATCATTGCCAAAGAGCCTGAACGACTGGAGCAGAGCAACCGGATTGGTGAGACACGAGTTCAAGAGCTTACCGAAACAAAAACAACTCATATTGACGAAGGAGCAAAGACCGGGGCAGCGGCAGGCGGAGCCATCGGAGGACTGACAGGCTTGCTGGTTGGGTTGGGCATATTGGCAATTCCTGGAGTGGGCCCCGTCATGTTGGCAGGGGCGGCTGCAACTGCGATCGCTACCACGTTAGCTGGCGGTGCAATCGGGACGGCTACCGGAGGTTTGGTAGGTGGTCTAATTGGTCTAGGAATTCCAGAAGATCGGGCACGAGTCTATCACGATTATGTGGTTCGTGGAGACTACCTGTTGATCGTGGACGGTGCAGATGCTGACATCCTTCAGGCTGAAACAATTCTAAAGCGCCGAGGGATTCGCGAGTGGGAAATTTACAATGCCCTAGCAATTGAAGGCTATGTCGATCCTCCTGCTTCTCGTTTGTAAAATCGGAAATTATTAAAGGATTTGCATCATGAAAAAGATCACAACTTTAATCCTCAGCAGCCTTCTACTGATTGGAACTGTGGCTTGTGAGAACAACGCTAAAACTAGCACCAACGCCCCTTCTTCCACAGAGGAAACGGGGCAAGTTCCTGATACTAAAACAGTCCAAAAGAACCAAAGCGATGCGTCTAGTCAAGTGCGCCGAAATCAACTCAATTCTGATATTCGCGCTCGTGAGCAACGCAACAATCTAACTGGAGGAGATGCGGATCGCGCCAACAGTGACCTTTCCAGTGAAGTTCGCTCTAAGCTAGAAGCCAACATCCCGAAAGGGCAACTTACAGTTTCTGCTAAAGATGGAGCGGTAGTCGTCTCTGGAACCGTAGAAACTCAAGAGCAACTCGACAAAATTGACCCCTTGGCAAAACAAATCAAGGGTGTCAATAGTGTCAAAGTTACAGCAAAAGTGGCGTTGTCAAATTGAAAGATGCTCCGAATCAGCTTGGAACTGAAATTACTTTGATAGCAAGGATTGCATTGCATCTTTCATATTCTAATCTGACAACGCCGCAAAAGTTGCGGTGAGCATCTCACCTTTGTAACTCCTAAATTAAGTTTTATGTCAAGCTATTTTGAAAGCCTTACCAGAAGCAAGTTTTAGCGACAAGCATAATTACTCACTTGCATAAATGAGATGCTCCCAAGTTGCGCCAGCAGCTCCAGCTAAAAAGAAGTAAACAGAAGATAGCAACTGTAACTAACCTTGAAGACAAGGGGCTTAAGCCCCTTGTCTAATCATTGCTTTAGGACTTACGCATTGACAGAATTTCCGTAGTATGCCTTTGAACTTCAGACTATGGCTTCCAAGTTATTGAGGTCAAGGAAGTTGGATGCTAAATTATTGACAATAAAAGAGCGGATGACCTCAGTAAATAACTCCCTTTGTCAGGAATACCAATTAACAATTTGCGCTTTAAATCGGAGAAATTCTAACTGAATAAATCTGCGAATGGCACAAAATATGTGAGTCCTGATCGCCTGACTTTCTCTTACTTGAAACCCTTCAATATTACACAATGGTTTTAAGGCACGATGGTACTGCTCAATTCCCCAATGTTGGTCATGAATTTTCTGGAATTCTGTCCTGGTGATTGAGGGGAGTTTCTCTGAGTTAGAGACGAACACAACGTAGTAACGGAATTCGTTTTTGAAGACCGTTCTAAATACCTTGACTCATCCCACTTGTTTCAGATAAACAATTAATCCATCGGTCGGGATATCTAAGGTTTGAACTTGAACATATTTAGTTCCTAGTTCAACCGAGACGCGCCCGATTCACATGAGGAGCAAACAAACCCCGAAAGCCCTTGTCTTTAAAGGTATTCATGGTTTCTTTGGCAGCATAACAACTGTCTCCTGTGACTGTCTCTGGTTTCAATCCCCAAGCTTTTACTTCGTCCAACATTTCTAAGAAATATTCATGTTTTGTCTGACCCTCCTGTTTATTAACGATTCAATAATTAACGGGAACTGACCTTCCTTTACAATCGGTATAATATCAGGTAACTACGTTAATACCTTTGACTACTTTTTTGTGTTTACCACCAGTAAAAGTAATCGATTAACTCAGCTTTAGCTGGGTGACTATAAGGCTTGTCAATTACCATGTCGTCTGTACTGATTGTTCCTCCTTCAAGTTCGATTTGAGGAGCCACTTCATCAAACAAATCCTTGGGTGTATAGTTCTCTCGCCACAAGAAACGATTGACACTGTCATGAGATAAATTGCCCAGAATTTGAGCCAAACGAACACAGCTTATATATTTAGGTTCCCAGAGCAAAAATAGGGTGTAAATAGCCAGATTACATTGAGCAGTTGTTGGCTTCGTAATGTTTCTCATCAGTTGTTCTGTTATAAGAGATGCCCTTGTGTCAGGAAATCAAATCGGAGAGGGTTTTGTCAAGAGTCGAGAGAGAAATTGTATCTAAGACTAACAAAATTAGACCACCCACATTTAAGCCTTTTTGTCAATGCGTAATTTCTATGCTTGCAGAAACGGTATCGTTACATTTTGTGTCGTATTCAAGCAATTCATACAGACTCAATCAATTCATACAGTAAATCAGACAACCACCTGTTACAGTAACACCAGAAGCAGAATTGTTAGCTCAACTTAGGTAAGCAGTTCTCAAATCCAACAAATTCAATAAGGAGAGCATCATGAGCTTAAAAGATAGAGCCGAGGCAACCGCCAAAAATATCGAAGGTAAAGTTCAAGAAGCAGTAGGAGATCTGACTGGCGATCCCAAAGCTCAAGCAGAGGGCAAGGAAAAACAGGCAGAGGCAAAAGTTCGTCACACTATCGAAGATGTGAAAGATGAAGTCAAAAAAATTATTGATTAGTAGGTCGTTTGTCACGGCAACCGCCATTCAGACAAATGATTGAAACCAGGCTTTCATCGGAACTCTTCCTCAAAAAATGGTTTCTTTCGAGACAGGTGAAACACTAGGACAAGGCGGCGTAAATAAACCCAATATTACCAGATATCTAGCTTCTCAAAGAAGTCGAAGATCTCTCCCTCGGTAAATAAACTTACGCCGTCAAAGACTAGAAAAATCTTTCTCGAAAGGGTCTAGACAGTAGTTGTTCATCATCCATGTATCATCGATTCATCAAATTCTTTTTTGGAGTTAAAATGATGTCACTTCAACAGATTCGTCGCTTTTTTGTCACCATTATTTTAACTATAATGCTGGCAATTACTATAGCTTTTGATTTTGGAACTACAAATAGTTGGGCTGCAACTTTACCCACCCAATCGCAGACTCAAATCGCAAGCATGAATCGAGCCAAGGCAGTTACGAAAAATATTGAAGGCAAAGCTCAAGAAGCGATTGGCAACATGACAGGCGATCCCAAAGATCAGATGATGGGAAAAGCCAAGCAAGTCGAAAGTCAGGCTCGTAACGCAGCAGAAGATATAAAAGACCAGATGAAGTTAAAAGGGCGGGCAAAAGCAGTCACAAAGAACATTGAAGGCAAAGCTCAAGAAGCGATAGGTAAAGCTACTGGCAACCGCCAAGATCAAGTTGCTGGAAAAGCTAAACAAGTCGAAAGCCAAGTTCGCAATGCAGTAGAAGATGTGAAAGATCAGGTTCAAGATATACTCAATTAAGGATCGATGACTGAATTTTCATCACTTTTCTCTAAATCAAGGAGGGAAATATGTTTGATCTCGTTTGGACTGCCGTTGTTATACTTTTCATCCTCTGGTTGTTAGGATTCTCCATTAACATTGGCGGCGGCTTAATCCACCTGCTTTTGGTTTTGGTGCTGATTGGCGTTGTCTACAACTTGTTTATGAGGCGACGGTAATTGTTGATTCTCGAACACAGAAAGGGTCAAAAAATCGGGAAAAAGCAAGAATCAAAGTAGCTAAGATTCAGGCTCGAATCACCGATAGCAGAAAAGACCATTTACATAAGCTAACCACTCAATTAGTTCGTGAAAACTAAACGATTGTAGTTGAAAATTTAGCGGTAAAAGACCTGGTAAAAAACCCCAAGGTAAGCGCATCTTAACAATCCTTGACAAAATGAACTTTATGTGAGTTGCTTGCCCACGATTCAGGCATATTTGAGGAGAATTTGCCATCTCAATTGTTAAGCAAAAATCGACCAAATGGGTCGATTTCGTAACTATTCTGATTGACTGGTATCACTTGAAATGCCCACGCGGATGACAAAATTGGCCAATTGTCAATAGCGTTTGAGATGCTCTCACCCTGTAAAAAACCCGAAACTAGCTCAAGCTATATCAGATGTTAGTTGGGGAGAAATCACTCGACAATTAGCCTATAAATGCCGTTGGTATGGGAGAAACTATCGGGAAATAGATATAGCATTTCTGATTCACACGAGGTACATTCCCGAGCCTGAACAGCTTAATCAGTAAAGGTTTAAGTGTGCCGCACAGATGCGAGAAACGCTATAGATGGTTTCCTAGTTCAAAACGGTGCAATAATTGTGGGCATATCGTTGAGAAAATGCCGTTAAGTGTCCGAGAATGGGAGTGTCCTGAATGTGGAACTTGCCATGAAAGGGATGTTAACGCCAGTAAAAACATTTTGGCCGCAGGGCTTGCGGTATCAGTCTGGGTCGCGAGTGTCAGACCCGAACAGAGTAAGTCTGTGAAGGCAACTGCTAAGAAGCAGAAACCTAGATCGTGAGGTCTAGGAATCACCGTCCCTTTTAGGGCGGTGAGGATGTCAATCCCACCCCCTAAATCCCCCTTAAGGGGGAATTCTATCGTCTCCCCTGAAAGGGGAGATAAGAGAGGGGTGGGGACTGAGGGGGGTGGGGGCTGGTTTGCTCAACCGAACGGTATTGGGTAGGGGAGGTGTGAACGATTATAATTTAATTTTATGTTGTTGTGCTGTTTAGTTATTCAAGGAGTTTTTGTATGGAATCCACAAAAGAGCGAGGGCAATTAATCATCATTGGTGGAGCAGAAGACAAAGATGGAGATTGTCAAATCTTGCGAGAGTTTGTTCGCTGTGCTGGCGGGACTAAAGCTAAAATTGCCGTGTTAACGGCGGCAACAAGTGAGCCTCGTTCGGCTGGAGAAGCCTATACCCGAGTGTTTGAGCGACTCGGTGTCGAGGATGTATGTGTCCTCGATACCATTCACAGGGAAGATGCCGACGATCCAGAAAACCTGAAAATCATTGAGGAAGCCACAGGAGCGTTTTTTACCGGGGGAGATCAAGCCCTAATCATTGAACACATCAAGGGAACTCAGCTAGATACCTTACTTCACCAACGCAATCGGGAGGGAATGGTGGTAGGTGGGACAAGTGCCGGTGCTGCCATCATGCCCGATCTGATGATTATTGAAGGAGACTCCGAAACCAACCCACGCATGGACGCGATAGAGATGGGTCCGGGAATGGGATTTCTGCACTCAGTGGTGATCGATCAGCATTTTGCCCAGCGCGGACGGCTAGGTCGCCTGATTTCCGCTCTCTTACAGCAGCCAGCTAACTTAGGCTTTGGCATTGACGAAGATACAGCAGTAATTGTGGACGGTGACGAATTTAAAGTGGTGGGGCGTGGGGCTGTAACAGTTGTCGATGAATCAGAAGCAACTTATGATAATTTAGACGAACTGCTCAAAGATGAAGCGATGGCAGTGTGTGGAGTCAGGTTGCACATCTTACCTCAAGGATTCCGCTTTAACTTGAAAACTCGCAAGCCCGTTTTCTCTCGATCAATAGAGTTAAAGGATAGCAATCCTAAAAAGGAGGCAGAAGTTGAAAGGGAGTAGGTCGGAGGGAACAATCAGTGGTGGCTTGTACCCGCCACTGATTGGAGAATTTATTTAAATCAGAAAAATATTGACTCTGAGGTCTAAGAATGAATCACGATCGGGATGATGAAACCAATCTTGAGCGGCGACAAGAACTGCTACATGATGAAGAGGCTTTTCGACTTGATCAAGAAGAGAAACGCCTGCGATCTGCCAGACGAAGTAATACCTTAAATTGGATAATTAATAGCATTTTCGGGCTGGCAGGAATAGTGCAAATACTACTGGTAATGAGGTTCTTGCTGCGTTTGTTTGGTGCGAACCCACAAAATCAATTTGCTCAGTTGATTAATCATCTATCTGCACCTTTCATTGCGCCATTTTCCACCTTATTCATTAGTCCTGCTTCATCTGGTGGAGCAAACATATTTGATGTTAATATTGTGATTGCGATCGTAGCCTATGCTCTCTTGAGCTATACTTTGCACGGCTATAACTTGCATTTTTTCCTCAAATCACTCTAGTATTAGATAATGCCCGCTATCAAAAATGTAAAATTGTTGAATAATTGGCTCTTTCTTTGTCAATAGAATTACTCTATCTGCCGTCTTATTGCCTAATCTAAATTTAATTGAAAGCCTGTGGAAATTTGTCAAAAAGAAATGTTTGTATGGTAAATATTATGAAAACTTTTCCGACTTTTCTTCAGCTATTTATGAATGTCTGAATGATGCCTATCTGAAACATAAAAAAGAACTGGATTCCTTGCTCACTCTAGGATTTCAGAAGTTTAATAAATCTCAGATTATGAACGACTAAAGTATATCAGTTATCAGTCATCAGTAATCAGATGTGAGTTTTCAGTTCACAAGGGCCGAATCTAAAACCTAATTGGTTAAGCTAAAAGCTTTGATGTGCCTAGTTTCTCACCTTCTTTTTAGGTGAGAGAATTGCCAGATTCTTTCTTTTGCCTCTTGCATGAGTGACTCTTGCCTTCAGAACCTGATTACTGTTTACTGTTTACTGACCACTGAAAAAAACTCCCATCAACAGTGTCTCACTGATTACTGTTTACTGTTTACTGATTACTGTTTACTGTTTACTGAAACAACTCCCAACACTTAATATATGAAATGGACAGATAAAGATCAGATAATTATGCAAGGGATCGATCGACCCCTAGGCAAATATTATGCGGCACGATTGAAAGCTCAGGGAACCTGTTTAGTAGCGGGGGTGGCTAGTGGCCACGGTGGTGAGATAATCGCAGAGATACCAGTGTTTGATCTAGTGGCCGAGGCCGTTGCTGAAGCCGGAGAAATCAAGACCAGTTTAATTTTAGTCCCCCCCAATCAAGTCCTAGATGCGGCCTTAGAAGCGATCGCAGCAGCAATTCCCCAATTAATTATCGTCACCCCCGGAGTTCCCCCCTTGGATCTGGTGGAATTATTAAAGATAGCTAGTACCACCGGGACATTAATTCTCGGCCCCGGCAGCCAGGGTGTGATTATTCCCAATTATCTTTGGTTGGGTATTTGTGAACCGAATTTTTATCAATCGGGGACAATCGGTCTGATCACCCGCGGCGATCGCATAGGGGATGAAGTGGCGAAAACTTTAACAGCAGCGGGGTATGGTGAATCTATGGCGGTAAATTTGGGTACTGACGGCATTATTGGCTCCAATTTGTCCCAATGGTTGCAGGTTTTTGAGGAAGATGACAATACCGAGGCAATTCTCCTCGTCAGTCAGGTGGGGGGAAAGGCCGAAATCGAGGCAGCCAAATATATTGCCTCGGCGATCGAAAAACCAGTGATTGCCTATCTTGTGGGGTTAAATGCAGCGATTGAAACCAATTTCGGCGATACAGAAACAATTATTTCTAACCAACTTTCCTACTCTGTTGCCGCTAAGAATACCAGAAAAGATAGCTTACGTCATTTTCAAGAAGCTGGGGTGACAGTGGTAGAAAAATTAGCCGATTTACCTGCCTCTTTAGCTAAAGTCTTGTCCTGAATTTGACCCCATTGCTCCAATAATAAGCTGTTGACTACCTAAATTACTCGTTAAGACTGCACCGGAGTTGGGAGTACTGGAACTATCGAGGGTATGGTTATATATTTTTCAGCTTACTAGCCGCCGCCTTTTCCTTCCCCCCTTATCCCGAACTGAGGTTAATCATTAATAGACCTCTTGTAAAAATCAAAAATTGTTGTTAGGGTTAGGAGTCAGTAGCCAGTAGTCAGTAGTCAGGAGAATTAAGAATAAATAATAATCAGTTAAATGGTCTATTTACATATTTTATGCCATTTAATCCTTATTTTTGCCGTTTTTGAACCCTGAAAAATTAATTACGCAAGAGGTTTAATCAGTAATCAGTGCCCAGAAAGCGGAGCAAAGGGCAGAGTTAAACCTACCCTTTATTATCGGAAAAAGTCCTTTCTTTTCGTCTTTTTTTGATAACTTATTTTCTGTTTGTGGCCAGGAATAGATTTGTGGTTTTAGGAGTGACAGCCTTAGTGAACTAAAACGCAGAGATTAGACACTAAGCCCAGAAATTTCGGCTTATACCAGTGGAGAGTAACTTTTAAACCATTAATTCGGGCAGCTTGTTCAATAATACGGGCAAATTCATCTTCCGCAAGCAAGCGCAGATTTTTTTCCCTAGCCCAAAACTTCATCCCAATTAAGTTTAAGACAGCGCGATGCCAACTTCTCGGCAGCCAGTGGAAGAGGGGCAAGCGCGTATGAAATTCTAGCCAGTGGTAGCGATTAGGAGTGGTGATAAATAAGCGGGGACATAATCGCAGCAGGCTGCTGACGTATTCAATCTGCGATTGTTCATTGCCGACGTGTTCGATAACCGCCGATGAGATGATATAGTCAATTCCTTCTACTTGGGAAGGTGTGGGAGGCCAATCAAGGACAAGTAATCCGGGGAAAAATGCCGCTAAATGGCTAATTTCTTCAGGAGAACAGGCATAAACCTTAGCATCATCTTCCAGCAACCAGCGGATAAAGCAGTTACTCGCTTGTCTGGTGGTTTCCGGTGTGGAACCATGGTCTAAAAATTTTTTTCCCCTCACACCATCCACGGCATTCTCTAAAAAATCATACATTTTGCGGCGCATTTGCAGGGTGGTCTTGCCGTGAAGTTTCGCCAGGGGGCGGTTTTTGCCAAAATAATCGATGCCTAATTTTTCTACCATGAATCTATTCCTTAATTTTTTTTGAAGGACTTGACAACTGTTCAATATACACTTATATACTAACTAGGCACAAAAAGTTCGTGCGGTTGAGGGAAAAATTTTCTTAACCTTGATGGCCTATGGCCATTGACTACATATGGTTATGGTTAACCCCGACGAGGCTATCTCTGAAAAAACCAATCATAATCAGAGGTTCAACCAATAACAATCCACCTGGAAATAATGGAAAGCAGTGCAAAATTGGAGAGTCAATTATCGTCAAGTTCAGCAAGAAAGGAAAACAATGCTGCTTTTTCTATTGTCATTCCCGTCTATAATGAGGAAAAGGGTATTACTCCGACTTTAAAACTTCTCCAAGAACAACTAAAACTCTCTAATTGTACCTATGAGATTGTGGTGGTTAATGATGGTTCTAAGGATCGAACGGGTGAAATCTTGCGAGAACTTCAGGAATTGATGACATTTAGGTTAATCGAACATCCCAGAAATCGTGGCTATGGCGCAGCACTGAAAACGGGAATTAGACAGGCTAAATATGGCGCAATCGTGATTACGGACGGAGATGGAACCTATCCTAACGAAAGAATTCCCCAATTAGTTGCCCTGCTAGAGAATGCCGATATGGTGGTCGGGGCGCGTACTGGTGCGAATGTCAGTTATCCAACAATTCGCAAAATTCCTAAGTGGTTTCTTGTCCGTTTTGCCGAATGGATTAGCAATAGTCGCATTCCGGATCTTAATAGTGGCTTACGGGTTTTTCGTAAGAGCGTGGTCGAAAGATTTTTTAATATCTTACCCGATACTTTTAGTTTTACCACTACGATTACCCTCGCCATGTTGACTAATGGTTATTTAGTCCATTATGAACCGATTGACTATTTTGCTCGCCAGGGCAACAGTAAAATTAAGCCTATCCGGGATACTTTGCGCTTTGTCCAGTTAATCCTCCGGGTGGGAATGTATTTTGCCCCTCTCCGGGTTTTTCTTCCCATTGCTGGGTTTTTCTTTCTTGGGTTTTTATTTACCCTAATTCAAGATATTTTTGTTCATGAAGATCTCACAGAAAGAACTCTCCTGCTATTAATAGCGGCAACCCAAACAGGAATGTTTGCTCTTTTAGCAGACATGATTGATAAACGAACTTGATAATAAATATCGGTATAATCAGCATTTTTTGCGACAATTTGGAGAGGTATTAAATGAACTATTGGTTAAGTATAAAAACTATGATAAGTGAAGGTATAGTAGAGATTAAGTGTCAAGTCGTGTCGAAAATTTTTCCAATTATTTTGACTTTAATTTGTTTAATTAAACTATTCTTAACGAGAACCAGTGAAATAGTGGCCTCTCCCAGTGATCCCCAGAATTATCTAAGTCGTGCGGAAAGAGCGGTTTGGTTTTCCGATGGAATTGGTATCTTAAATTTAGGCCATCCCCCAGGTTATTCCTTATTTGTTTGGCTAGTTAGTTTTACGGGGATACCCCTGCGAATATTCCACGAACTATTTTACATTTTTTCAGTGTTTTTATTGATTTATTCTATTCGCTTACTAAAAGTACCGAAAATTGTCTGTGTTTTAGTTTTTTCTTTGCTAATTTTCTATCCTCTGACTTTCAGATTTTTTAATGATGCGAGAAGCGAAGCAATAACGGTTTCATTGTTTAATATATTGATTGCGTTGATCATATTTTTGTTGTTCAAGAAAAAAATATCAGAAAAAATCATTTATTCCTGTTTGGCTGGATTAACCCTCGGATTTATCGGCATTACTCGACCAGAAAAAGGAATTGAATACATCTATATGTTAAGTTTAATTCCAATTATGTTTTTAACCAAGCCTCAGTGGAAATTAAGAGAAAAAATCCAACAGTCTTGTTTTTTAGTATTTTTACCCCTGTTAGTCTTCATTATGGTAAATTTTGCCATAGTCTCACTTAACTCAATTTTCTTGGGTGTGCCAGGGGTAAGTTTGTGGAATGCACCTAGTTTTAAGGGTATGTATACAGGATTAATGAAAATAGATGCTGGTACTCCAGTCAGACAGGTTCCTATTAATCCAGCACAGTTAGAAGCAGCTTATCAAGTTAGTCCCAGCTTCAAAACCCTAGAACCTTTCCTTCCTAAAGAAGAAATTCGCGGTAAATTTACAGTCTGGCTGTTAGCAGATGCTGTGCGTGATAGTATCAACCCTGTTAATCCTAGGTCGGTAACTACTCGGCAAGTTTATCAAAAATTTACCGAAATTAATCAAGAGTTAAAAACTGCTTTTCGTAATCGTCTTTTACCAACAAAAGCTTTTGGCTTTAGCTATATAGATCCTAATTTTGGGATTTGGTTGCCTCACCTTAAGGAATCTTCTATAAAAGTGATCACCAAGTTTCTCTATCCTCCCTTTTCAGAAGTAGAAAAAATTTTTCTTGTGGACGATCCTAAGGCAAGTATTACCCTCTTTAATAAGGTAGCTAATCGTCGTGCAGCTTGGACGGGAAAAGAACGGCCTAGTAGAATAAGATTACTGTTAGTTAAAGTGATAACTAGAGCTATTCATATCATCAATACCATCGGGATAATTTCTATAGTATTCTTACTGATATACTATTTTTATAGTAAACCTAAATCACCCTTATTATCTAATTATGTATTTATTCTCTTGTTTATTATTGTGATTAATTTCCTTCGTTTGCTTTTATATTCTTTAGTGGATGCAAGTTTACTGTTGGTGCATATGCGCTATTCTTTCCCGGGTATGCCTTTATTTTCCGCCTTTTCCCTACTAAACATTTTTGTTGTTGTTAATTTATTATGGAAGAAGATAGAGAAAAACAAATTAGTTTCTATCAAGTAGTTTCATATATCAAACTTAGTGATACTAAATCCAGTTATTAAAGACTGATTATTTATTTCCCCTTTTGCCTTTTGCCTTTTGCCTATCCTCATAAGTAGCCTATACTCAACGGATTTAGTATGAGATTGAATCATGAAAAATATAGCGTTTCCTAAGCTAGTGAGGGTACACCTATTTTTCTTCCCTTTTGCATGAGTGCCTCTTGCCCTTTGCCTAAAACCCTTAACGGAGGCAGGAGGCAGGAGGCCGTTTTTGTAACGGGGATTTATGCCCCGCTCCAAAAACTTTTCGCCTTAAGGCGAGGTTTTAGACCTGATTTTTTCGATAAGCTTATCTTATCGAAAAAAGGGCATAAAACACTAAAATCATTGCAAAGTTGGGGCTTTTGTGACCCTAGGATACTGGCTGGCCAAAATATGGGGATTAATCACGATCCTGTCTTGAAAGCTCCACACAATCTGAGTTCGGGATAGGGAAAGGGAGAGATGATATGCTGAAAAACAGAACACCATCCAGCCGCTCTCGCCCTATGCTTAGGATAGACGCTTTATTCTGTCCTGTCGATGACTTCTGCCCTATATTTGAACCTAAATTAACCTCAGTTCTATTCAGTCTTATAACAGATCTTTGTTAGGTTGTTGCAACATATAAAGATACTTTTTAGACCAATTCTCCAAAGTCTGACTACAAAAGTCTCCTCTCCCAAGCATCCCCAACTGTCTAACTTAAAAGCGGCAGAATCTAGAATAGAAGGACTTTTAACTAAAATATTCGCTCAGGACTAAAAACACCCGTGTCTGGGGTTTAAATCTCGGTCTTAGCATTGATAATCCGACAATATTCTGCCAAAATAAGCACCTAGAAGGATGTTTCACCCCATCCAGGGGATTTTCGATGACAATTCCTAAGAGCTACTATATCATGGTAGATCACCTGTGATTCCTCAGACCGGCCAAGATAAAGATGGCAACAGGCAAAAATTAGGAAAAATCAGCGACAATCGAAACGGCAAGATCAAAAAAAATTCTCTTCTAGATTGACCCTTTCAGCAGACCAACTATCCCACCCTTCTAGACAACGACCCTAAGGATAACTTCTATGGCGCAACAAAATAACCTAAAAGCCGACAATATACACCAAATCGATCCCTATTGGGGTCCCCGATGGCTCGTAGAGGAACGGGACGCTTGCGGAGTCGGTTTTATTGCCGATGTGCGCGGTTCTGGTAGCCATCAACTGATTGAACAGGCCCTTTTAGCCTTAGGTTGTTTGGAACACCGGGGAGGCTGCAGCGCCGATCAGGATTCCGGTGACGGTTCCGGTATGATGACCGCTATCCCCAGAGATGTCCTCGCTCCTTGGTTCGCCGAAAATGGCTTAAATATGCCAGAATCTGAGCGACTAGGGGTGGGTATGGTCTTTCTTCCCCAAGCGGCCCAAGAACGCGCCGACGCTAAGGCACACATCGAAGAAATTGTCAATAAATATAATATTAAGATTTTAGGTTGGCGTGCTGTTCCCGTCCGTCCCCAAGTCCTCGGAAGACAAGCAAGGGAAAATCAACCCTACGTCGAGCAAATTCTGGTTACTTCCCCCGATTTAGCCGGTTCTCAATTCGATCGCCTACTCTATATTGCCCGTTCTGAAGTCGGTAAGCAACTGGCCGATGATTTCTATTTCTGTTCCTTTTCCTGTCGCACCAT
>NZ_JASJFF010000052.1:0-4071 GCF_030065435.1 Microcystis sp. M53603_WE2 | reverse complement strand
TAATTCGTGAATTTCTCGCTGGGCAATAATCGCCGCCCCATCTTCCGCTTTATCCTCCAAATCTTCGGAACTACGCACCAGCGCCGCCGCTCCACCGGCGATAATTCCCTGTACCAATTCCGGGGGAGTGCAGAAGGTGGGGGGACATTCGGCCGCGTCCAAAACCCCCAGCCGGCCACTGGTTCCCGCCCCAATGTAAAAGAGCCTACCACCTTTAGCTAGAGCCTGACCGGTCAGGGAGATCGCTAGGGCCAATTCTTGCTGGGCCATGGCGATCGCTTTTAGGGTTTGGGCATCCTCGCGATTGAAGAGATCCACCAATTCGAGCGGGTTTAATTGGTCTAAATTTAGGCTGTTTGGGTTAATTTGTTCGGTTAACAGGTGTCCTCTGCTTTCCCACTGTTCCATAACGGTTTAATTGAGTTTTTTGTAAGATTATTTTTAGTATATAGCGAATCGGTGGGCTAAAAGCTTGACAATTGCCCCCTAGATATTAGATAATAGTAAATTGTGTCAATTCCTGCTCGGATCAGGTGAGGACATTAGCACAAAAGCTGGAATTTTTTTCAGCTACCTGTACGGCAAAACGAGCGCAGAAAATTCATGAGTTACGCAATTATTGAGACCGGTGGCAAACAGATTCGGGTAGAACCCGGTCGCTATTACGATATCGAACTTCTTCCCGTCGATGAACAAAGTACCCATACCATCGACAAAGTGCTATTAATCCATGATGAGGATGATATTAGCATCGGTCAGCCCTTTATCGAAGGGGCCACCGTCGAAGGCACTGTCATACAACATCGTCGGGGCAAAAAAGTTATTGTTTATAAAATGCGCCCGAAAAAGAAAACCCGTAAAAAACGCGGTCATCGTCAAGAAATTACCCGTTTTATGATTGATTCAATCAATTATAACGGTAAAACCCTAGTCGCCACTGCTGCTACCTCCGTCGCTGAAGTTGTAGAAGATAGTAGCGATGAAGAAGAATAACTTTTAGAATCAAAAAAGCATTTGGAGAGAAATTATGGCTCATAAGAAAGGTACGGGTAGTACCCGCAACGGACGCGATTCTCGTTCCCAGAGACTAGGCGTTAAGCGCTACGGTGGTCAAGTGGTAAAAGCGGGAAATATTCTCATCCGTCAACGGGGTACTAAAGTTCACCCGGGTAAAAATGTTGGTCGTGGTGGCGATGATACTTTATTCGCTTTAATTGATGGTGTGGTCAAATTTGAATACAAGGATAAAAGTCGCCGTCAAGTTAGCGTTTATCCCTCTGAAGTTAGCGCCAGTTAATCCCATCAACCCTGATTAATTTTTTCCCTGTAACCTCCTAACTCATCCTAGGGGGTTTTTTCAGATAATTTATATCGTTTCCTAAGCTAGTGAGGTACACCTATTTTTCTTCCCTTTTGCCTTTTGCCTCTTGCATGAGTGCCTAAAACCCATAACTTTTGTACCTCAGCAGACTGAAAAACGCTATATATCTGTTGACAGACTAGACCGAACACTCATAGATTAGAATAGTCCGAAAGTAGCTCGGAAAAGATGGACTCACCATGATTCTTAAAATTGCCGATATCTTAAAAAATTTGCCCTGGTCTTTCAATTCTACTGCCGAATTACCCTGGTTAGAGCGATCGCAAGCCGAAAAATCCCTGCAAAAAGCTCGTCAACAACGGCGAATTTCCGAACGAGAATATCAACTCCTTGACCATTGGCGAGAATTGGGTTATTGTATTGTCAAAGATTTAATTCCCGCAACGGCGATCGATAATTTAGTAGCAGAATTAGCCGATTTATTTTTCCTAGAATCGGCTATCCCTGGATTAAGAATTGAAGGCATTCAAGCAGAAAATCTACCGGCGAGTTTAAGTCACGATCAAGTTTTAGCCCTAGATATCGAGCAAAGAAAAGCCTTAGTCAATTCTATTTGGCGACTTCATGGTTTTCATGAGATTTCCCCCGCCGCTCAAGCAATTTTTGACAATCAAAATCTGAGAGATTTAGTTAATTTAATTATTGGCAAATCCTGCAAACCGAGATATTCCATCAACTTCCTGCACGGTACAGAGCAGGGGCTGCACGAGGATATGGCAGTTTTTTATGTTCATCCTGCTAATCATTTAGTCGGTGTTTGGATTGCCTTGGAAGATATTTCCGCCGATGCTGGTCCGCTAATTTTTTATCCTAAATCTCATAAAAATATCAAAGTAACTGACTTTTTTCCAGACTATCCCGCCGTCAATCTTAAAAATATTACTGCCGAGCAAATTCCCCAATACCAAGATTATGTTAACCAGCGCGCTCAGAATTATGACTGTCAATCATTTACTGCTAAAAAAGGAGAGATTCTTCTCTGGCACGGAATGTTAATTCATGGTGGTGGGAAGATTAATAATACCCTGCTAACCCGTAAATCGATGGTCATTCATTTTATTGCCGAGGGTGGCGATTACAACGATCGGGCTTTGGGACCTTTTAATTGGTAAGATTAATTTACCACTAATAACTCGGAAATAATCGGACTAATACTAAATCCGTTTAGTATAGGCTACTTAGGGCTTGCTGAAAAAGTTTTTCCTGGGGGTAGGAGTCAGTAGCCGGTCGTCAGGAGCCGGTCGTTTCAGGCTTTGTTGCCCTTGTTTTTTGTACCAAGCAATGTACTACAAGAAGGATAATGCAAGGTTTTTGAAAGTCCCAATCCTATTTTCTTGCACTAACATCGGACTTTAACAGGTCAAAAGCTTTATTTTAAAAGGGTTTTACCATTATTCAGCAAGCCCTACTTAAATTAACTTGAAAATATTCGTGAGTTGCAACATTTCTCATTCCTGCCATTAAACGCCAAGGAATAAGAGGATAGCGAGACTGAATTTCCTTCGGTACATTTCTAGTTGCTTCTCCGATAATAATAAAATCATAGAGAACCGCTTTGATATTTGTTTGATTCTTGGCAAATTCCTCAAACGTCATTGCCTTTGTTTGCTGTTCAATTTCACTGATAGATTCTAAAATGTCTTGAAGGCGAAGTCGCCAATCTCTAGAAGGCATTGATCAGATCCTCAAGCACAGGTTCCCGTAAATGTTCTCTTAAGGCATCCTGAGTTCCTAAATCCACAGAGCATCCCAGAATATCTTCTAAATAATACTGTACTTGCAGAAGTTGAAAAAAACCACCTTGTCGATCGAATTCTACTAACAAATCTACATCACTATCGGCATCAGCTTCATCCCTGGCCACTGAACCAAATAAAGACAAAGATTTTACCCCTAGTTTTTGTAACTGTTCTCGGTGTGCCTCTAGAATTGCCAGCACCTCGTCCCGTTTCATCTGGTGTGTCTTTGAACCTGCCATCAATATTATAGCTTTGTCGGTGCAACCCTTAAACTGAAGCTGAAATCTTCCAAATCTACAAAACAAACTAATCACTGAAAACTCACATCTGATCACTGATCGCTGATTAAGCTGTGGCTTCTAAAAATACGCCTAAATTGCGGAATTTTTGATAACGAGATTCGCGCCGTTGTTGGGGAGTTAACAAAGATAAAGCCTCTAAATTTTCACTAATAGCGGCTTTTAAATTGGCTGCCGCTCTAATCGGATCAGCATGGGCCCCTCTGGAGGGTTCAGGAACGATCTGATCGATAATATTTAACTCTTTTAAATCTTTTGAGGTAATTTTGAGGGCAACTGCTGCTTTATCGGATTTTTTGGCATCTTTCCAGAGAATGGCGGCACAAGCTTCGGGAGTCGCCACGGTATAGACAGAATGCTCTAACATTAACAGGCGATCGCCGACACCAATGCCCAAAGCGCCGCCCGAACCACCTTCGCCAATAACAGTACAAATGATCGGCACATCTAAACGGAACATCTCCCGGAGGTTATAGGCGATCGCTTCTCCTTGACCTAATTTTTCCGCTTCCACCCCCGCCCAGGCGCCGGGGGTATCAATAAAGGTTAAAATTGGCTGATTAAACTGATGGGCGTGTTCCATTAAACGCATGGCTTTACGATAACCGCCGGGGGCAGCCATGCCGAAATTTCTAGCCACATTCTCCTTAGT
>NZ_JASJFF010000084.1:0-9286 GCF_030065435.1 Microcystis sp. M53603_WE2 | reverse complement strand
GTTAATTCGGCCTCGTTCATGGCGGGATATTTTTGATACAATAGTTCGCCCACCAAAAAAGCCAAAATCGCATCGCCCAAAAATTCTAGGCGCTCGTTATTTTCCGTCAATTCCGACTGTTCATTGACATAGGAACGATGGGTTAAAGCTTGGGTAAGAAGGAGAGCATTTTGAAAAGGAGGCAAACAAGACATTACAGAAATGATCAAGTCAAGAGCATTTCTTATCTTAATCTGACCCCACCCCGAATAGATGAGACGAACGATCCTTTTTTTTACTGTTTTTTCCGGCTAGTTTAGGCATAATCTCCCAAATCTTTTCACCAGAAAACCTATCCGCTGCTATTCTTGCCCTAAGTAGGGAGGCACAATTATTTGTAGGATGGGTTAGCGGTAGCGTAACCCATGCGGGCGTTGGGTTTCATGCTTCAACCCAACCTACGTTCATCTGTTTTTTCCGGCTAGTTTAGGCATAATCTCCCAAATCTTCCCACCGGAAAACCTATCCGCTCCCATTCTTGCCCTAGGTATCCTGGGGATGTGTATGGAACAGGCACGCATGGCGGCGGTGGACTTGGCAGAAATTGCCCAATTTCAGCAAAAAATCAGCGATCCTCGCCTCGATCGCTTTTTTATTGTCACAGTTAGTACAATTGTTTTAGAATTATCGGGCTTTTATTTGGCCGTCCTCTGGATAGGATGGGGGGCCTTAATAGTTTTAGTTAGTCAAATTTGGTTTCATTGTTTAGCCAAAATTCAACTGCAGCCAACCACGGAAAAAATTATTGACTATGGCATAGTGCCACGTTTACCCATACTACTCGCCGACTATATGGATGGTCTGGAGTACTTCAATGGCAAACTAATTAGCAACCGCTGCGATGCCTGCGGTGTCTATGATATTTACGATACTAATGGCAATCTCCTGCAAGCAGCTTTCATTACTGCTCCAGCTGCTGCAACTGGTATTGCCTACGATGGTACCGATTTTTACGTCTCAAATGTCTATAACTCATCAATTGGAGTTTATGATGGGGTACTAGGGACACTGAAATCGACTATCAACTTGATTCCCAAGACACCAGGGGACACCTTCTTGATTGAGGCTCTTTCTGTAGATTACCTTCAGCGTCCTGATACAGGGCGTGTTCCTGAGCCAGCTTCCGTCTTAGGCTTACTTGCCATCGGTGTTTTGGGTGCAGGTTCGGCTTTGACGCGCAAATTATTAAAGTAGGAATCTGACTCAGAAATTCGCTACTTAAAAATCGATCACTAAAAGCGATCGCACTCAATCAATGCAGTGCGATCTTTTTGAGCGTCAGTCCTCAGCCTTGAGAGACTTTGTACCCCACAAGTGGGAGAATTGCTATAATATAGAATCCCGATTACTTTTCATCTGTGGCAGTTCCGTCATGACTAGAGCGACAGAAACAGCGACCCTAACATTATACGAAGAAGATTTTTATCTCTGGCTAAAAACCACGGCAGAACAATTAAAAAAAGGCCAGTTTGCCGAGGTGGATTTAGACAACTTAATTGAGGAGATTGAATCGATGGGGAGAAGTGAAAGACACGCGCTCAAAAGTCTTTTAACTCGTCTCCTAGAACATTTACTCAAATTAACTTACTGGCAATCGGAAAGAGACCGGAATGGCAATCATTGGAATGGAGAAATCAATAATTTTCGGGCAGAAATTCAAGATTTACTGGGGGATAGCCCTAGTTTAAAGCCCTATCTTCGGGAGATTTTTGAGCCATCCTACCATACAGCTTTAGAGGCCGTCCGGAAAAAAATGGGTTTATCCCCTGGCGGTTTACCCAGTCAGATAATTTTTAATCTCGAACAGGTTTTAGATAATCAATGGCTGCCGATCGATTGGGAATAAACTATTGACTATCTAAATCACTCCTTAAGACTGGGCTAGAGTTGGGAGAAAAGAGCTTTTTGCCGTGATCGCATCAGTGAACTAAAAACTCAAATCTGAAAACTCAAATCTGAAAACTCAAATCTGAAAACTGATCACTGATCTGGTTTTACTCAACCAATTTCTTCAGCAGGGCATCCACTTCCTCCAGGCCGGATTGATTATTTTTCAGCACATAAACCGCTCGCGCTTGCTTAAAAGCTTCCTCCGCTTCTCTTTTTCGTCCCCGGCCCGCGTAGGCCCGACCGAGATTAAGATAGACATCGGCGTTATTGGGGGCAATTTCGGCCAAATCTTGATAGGCGATAATTGCTGCAAGATAATCTTTTCTGGCCAGATGGATGCGACCGATTCCCGCTTGTGCTTCCAACGATTGGGGTTGCAGGAAAACAGCCCGACGATAAAAGGGGAGAGCCTCGTCAAAACGCTCTTGTTTTTCGAGTAAAATCCCTATTTTTAGCTGAATTAAAAAATTTCCTGCACTTTGTCGCTCTATTTCCTTTAAAATTTGGGTTCCACCATTTAAATCGCCCTGTTTGAGCAAAAGGCTGGCCAGTTGCAATCTTAATTCACTATTGTTAGGGAATCTTTGCAGGGATTTTTGGAGAAAATCGAGGGCTTCGCTGCTTTTATTCTGTTCGATCAAGGCTTTACCCATGATTTCGTGGGCTTGCTGATTATTGGGGTCGAGAGCTAAAACCCATTGGTAAACTTCGCCCGCTTTAGCATAGTTTTTTTGGCGTAATAACACCACCCCTAAACCGAGGTAGTGTTGGACGTTTTTCGGTTCTATTTGGATAGCGTAGTAGTAAGCGGTGGCTGCATTGTCATAATCACCGATATTAGCCAAACTATAACCGAGAGCATGGAAAAAGTCGGGATTACTCGGATCGAGACTTAAAGCTTTTTGGTATGCTTGGGCGGCGGCGTTATAATCCCCTTGCCGCGTTTGTAAAAAGCCAATCCCAGAGAAAATTTTGGCATTATTGCCATCAAGGGCGGCAGCCCGCTCGTAAATGGCTATAGCTTCCCCATAATTGCCATTTTTGACCAATTGCCGCGCTTGACGCAGTAGTTCGTTAACCTGTGAATCCTTGCTCACGATTGCCCCTGCGGGATTATCGGCGATCGCAATTGAGGCAGAGAAACAGCCCCCCGCGAGAAGACCGACGAGCAAGATTAAACGGGTAAATTGTTTCATCGCTTTACCTTTGTTAACGATTCTTAATTAAAGTTTATTGTAAATGGTATTGACAAAAATCAACTATTCTGCATCACCCTTGGACGAGATTATTGCGGGCTTCTTGGGCGACTTGGGCGCTTTTGTCGCCGGTTAACTGGGTCAAAACAGCGATCGCATCTTGCCCCCCTAAGCGGCCTAAAGCTTGAGCGAGACGATAGCGCAGTTGCCAGTCATCATCATTAGCCAAGGGAACGAGTAAAGAGACGGCGCGAGGGTCGCCTAGTTCCCCGAAAGCACTAACAGCGGCCGTTTTTACCAATTCATTATCAGAGTTAAGGGCGATTTCGAGCAGTTCAAAGCCCCGGGGTTCCCCCAATTCGCCCAAAGCTGCCACAATGCTAAATTGAATTAACCAGTCGCAGGATTGTTGATAGACGGCCACCAGATCATCGTAGGCTGCCGTTAATTTTAACCCCCCGATCGCATCGGCCGCGGCCGCTTTTACGTCTGCTTCCGGATCATGCAACAAGCGATCGCGTAGAATAGTTAAGGCCAGATCAAGATTCTGACGACCGAGGATATCTAGCTGACTTACCGCCGAATAACGCACCCTAGCGTTACTATCCTTAATTAAAGGCTGTAACATCTCGAAGGCGATTTCTGGGGCTAAATAACGCAGTTGATTAACTCCCGATAAGCGATCGCCATAATCATCGGAATCGAGCAGCCGTTGCACGGATTCAGGGGAATAATTCATAATTTGATGACACCCTTAACAATTGGACTGATATTAATTGTCCCATGAATAGTTATCGACTCCTGACTATCTCGATCATCTTTAGTTCCCCGGTTTTTTGGGGCTGTAGTCCTCCCGCTCCCCTTAAAAAAGAACCTACGGCCGAGATGCTTGTTCCTCCTTCTCCCAGTCCGATTATTTCCGCATCAGACATTAAAGCTGCTAATCGTTATCGTCAATTGGGATTACAGTATCGTCAACAGGGAGATTTTGTCAAAAGTATTGAAGCTTTAAAAAAATCGGTACAGTTAAACCCCAATCATCTAGACGGGAGAGTAATTTTAGGATGGACACAACACCTAGCTAAACAACCTTTAGCGGCACAAACAACCCTCGAAGAAACGATTAAAATTGCTCCCGATCATGTGGCTACTTATAATGCTTTGGGTATTGTTTATCTTGTCGGTGGTCATCTTGAAAAGGCCGTAGTTACGCATACTAAAGCCGCTAATTTAAAACCCGATAATGAAATTGCCTACTATAATTTGTCCCTCGCCTATCATCGCTTAAAAGATTTTAATTCAGCTATTACTAACGCTGAAAAAGCAGTTACATTAGAGCCGAATAATCCCCATCCTCTTGTGGCTTTGGCAATGGTCTATTTAGATCAAGGTGATATTAAAAAAGCGCGGGATACCTACAAAAAGGCTAGGGATTTAGACGGTCGTTATCGACAAAAATGGTTTCTGGCACATCTGAAGGAAGCTGGTTTTAGTCAGGAGCAAATTAAATTAGTCGAAAAGTTACTATCTGGTTAGATTTAAAATTATTATTTCCCCTTAGGATGCCTGTCGATGTCCCAATTTTAGGAAAATAGTTTCTAAATCTTCGCGGCAAGTATAAAACTCGCTTAAGGTCAGGCCAGAAACGACTAAAGATTTCAACAATTCGGCACTATCTTCTAGGGTTCCCGTAAATTTAACCCGGAGAGTATTAGTATGAATAATTCTTTGCCAACTTTCCACAAAAACACATTGTTTAAGAGCAGTTTCTAAGGCTTCTAAATTGCCTAGAGTCGTAATCTGCAAGTATTGACCAGCTAGACGTTGATTTAATTCTTGTAAAGAGGTGCTTTCCACTAGATAACCTAATTCCATGATGCCCACAGAACTACAAAGTTCGGCCAAATCACTAAGGACATGGGAGGAAATTAAAATAGTCATACCTGCCGATTGTAAGACTTTAATAATCTCACGAAATTGTAGGCGAGCGATCGGGTCTAATCCAGAAACTGGTTCATCGAGAAGTAAAATTAAAGGTTCATGAATAATCGTGCGGGCTAAACTTAAACGTTGTTTCATCCCCCGGGACAAAGTAGCGATCAAATTATGGCTTTTACCGGTTAATTGTACCAGTTCTAGAACCTCATAAATGCGGCGATGACGTTGGGAGCGAGGGATATGATAAAGACGGGCAAAATAATCCAGATAATTCCAGACATTTAGGTCATCGTAGAGGGGAAAATTATCGGGTAGATAACCTAAATTTCTTTTGAGACGGGGATTACTCTCATCTCTTAAAAGACGTTCTCCGTGCAGATATATTTCTCCCGTTGTCGGTTCTTCCGCTGCCGCTAACATCCTAATTAAAGTGGTTTTTCCCGCTCCATTTGGACCGATTAACCCGCAAACTTCCCCCGCTTCAATCTGTAAATCCACTTGATTAACAGCCCCATGGCGGTCAAATTGTTTGGTTAAACCAACGGTAGCAATGGCTAATTCTGGTGTGTTCATAAAGTTTTAGTAGTGGGATTGCTGACAAACTGGCCACCACATTCTTAACATTAACGTTTGGGTTTCCCGTTATCAATAGAACCACTCTTGATGGTATGGTGAGAACCACAACTAGGACAAGGCAATACAGGCGAAGAGGTGATTTTGTTCTGTGTTAGACTGATATTTGAGTAAGTCTAACACGAACCACAAAAAGATATTGATCAGAAAACTGATCATCAAGCTAGATGTTTAAAGACTGATGTGAGCCGATTATAGCAATTTCCATAGTTGTGAGGTACAGAGTCTTAGGTTTTGAGGAGTCAGGAGTCAGGAGTCAGGAGATAGGAGATAGGAGATTATTTTATTTATTCTCCCCACACCCCACACCCCACACTCCACACCCCACACCCTACACCCTACACCCTACACCCTACACCCTGCCACCACCGAAAAACTTTTTCAGCAAACCCTAATTATCCGATGATTTCTGGATTTAATACGATGTATAGACGAGAATTACTGCAATTTATTGGCTCTCACGCTCTTTTTGGGGCTATTAATCCAGAATTTGCTTGGAATTATCAAAATATTGACCATTGGGGCGAATTATCAAGGAATTATCGTCTCTGCACCACGGGAAAGCAACAAACACCGATCGATCTGAGTATAGTGACTGAAAAAGAGCTATACCAACCCACCTTTAATTATCGTCCTGTACCCCTAAAAATTCGCCATAACGGTCGTACAATCTTGGTTCAGACCGAAAAAGGTGGAAACATGAGTTTTCACGGCGAAAACTGGGATTTATTGCAGTTTCATTTTCATCATCCCAGCGAACATCAGATTAAAGGTCAGTCTTTCCCTCTAGAAATTCATTTAGTGCATCGAAATGGGAGAGGAAATTTAGCAGTTGTGGGTATCTTAGCCGAAATCGGCGCTTTTAATCCCTATTTACAAACGATTTGGGCTTATTTGCCCCAAGAACCTTCTCCTGAAATGATTATCCCCGATACTTGGGTCAATGCCGGGCTTTTACTGCCAGAAAATAGCGATTTTTATGAATATCGGGGGTCTTTGTCCACTCCTCCCTGTAGCGAGGATGTTCTCTGGTTAGTCTGGCAAAATGCGATCAAAATTTCTCCCCAACAACTGCAACAATTGGCCGCGATTTTTCCCCGTAATGCCAGGAATATTCAACCCTTAAACGGGCGATCAATCCTGCATTCCTAGCCGAAATTGTCGGCATTTTGGCTAATTTAGATAATTTTATTAACTTTTAGACCAACAATGGTAAATAACTCAGGAATGCGCTCAATAACTAAAGCTTCGGTGGCTGTCCAGTCACTTTCCTTAGTGGCTAAAACCCCCAGAACACTCAGAGGAACCTGTAGAAATAGGTGACTTAAGAGGAGAGCGATCGCAGCGATTACTAAACCTAAAAGCCGCCATTGGGGGAGATAGGCGGCCACGGCAGCCGCTAGAGGGGCAAAATTGTAGATTGGCCAAGTGATGAGAATTAAGAGGACGACTCCCAAAAGAGTAAGAAGACGATGGCGAGGACGTTTAAAAAGAGAGAGAATTTTTAACTGTTCGGGGGTGAGTTGACTCGGTTTTAGAGCAACCAACAAAAGACTAAAAATATCAAAAGGTTTTGTCCACTGCATCCAAAAGACGGGTATGATAGCGATCGCTCCTAGAAATAGCCATTCTAGCCAAAGAAAAGGCAAGGGATCGCCCACAGCTAAACCAATCCAAGCGATTTGTAAAAAGATTGGCAAAGCCGCTAACCCTGCCAGATGAATCCACAAAAAAGGTTCTGATTTCATAGAGGGAAATGAGAATTATGAAGTGGGGAGATGGGGGAGTGGGGGAGTGGGGGAATTATGAATTATGAATTATGAAGTGGGGAGATGGGGGAGTGGGGGAGTGGGGAAAAAAAAGCGGCCTCCTGACTCCTGACTCCTGACTCCTGACTCCCGACTCCTGACTCCCGACTCCCGACGGTTCAAGTCTAATTAACTGGATAAAGTGCGACGTTTCATGACCATTTCGTAGGCTTCGATAATGTCGCCTTCTTTCCAGTCATTGAATTTAGAAACACCGACACCGCACTCGAAACCGGTAGCTACTTCCCGGGCATCTTCCTTCATCCGTTTGAGGGAATCGAGAACTCCCTGATAAACAATTTCCTTGCCGCGACGCACGCGCAGGAAGCGATTCCGCACCAGTTTACCTGATTGGACATAACAGCCCGCCACGGCCCCACGGCCGACGGTGAAGACGGCACGCACTTCGGCAAAACCGAGGTGTTCTTCCACTTCTTCGGGGTCAAGAAGACCTTCCATCGCCCCTTGAATATCATCCAGAAGCTTGTAGATGATATTGTAATCGCGGATATCGACCCCTTCCCGATCGGCGGATGCGCGCGCACCACTGGCAAGGGTGGTATTAAAGCCCACCACCACCGCACCACTAGCGGCGGCCAGATCCACATCGGTTTCGGTGATTTCCCCCGGAGAGGCGAGGAGAACGCGAATCTGCACTTCGTTTTGGGGTAACTGTTTGAGCGCACCGAGGATGGCCTCGACGGAACCTTGCACATCTGCCTTGAGGATGAGATTAAGTTCCTTGAGTTGTCCTTCTTGAGCTTGGATAGAGAGGGTGCTAAGGCTAACGCGACGGGAGGAGAGGGCCTGTTGTAAACGGGTGTTGCGTCGTTCGATCGCCCGTTGATCGGCAATTGATCGGGCCTCTTTTTCACTTTCATAGACATCGAATTCATCGCCAGCGGCCGGCACATCACTGAGACCGAGGATTTCCACGGCGAAGGAGGGGGTGGCCGCTTCGACTTTTTGACCGCGATCATCGATCATAGCCCGAATTTTGCCGAAAACGGAACCGGCGACGATGCTATCACCGACCCGGAGAGTGCCATTCTGGACGAGCAGGGTAGCCACGGGGCCTTTGGTGCGATCGAGGTTAGCTTCGATGACGGTTCCCTTCGCCAAGCGATCGGGGTTAGCGACCAATTCCTCCACTTCTGCCACCAAGAGGATCATTTCCAGCAGATTATCGAGATTTTCACCCCGCAGGGCGCTAACGGGAACCATGATCGTCTCACCGCCCCAATCTTCGGCCACCAGTCCCTGTTCGGTCAATTCCTGTTTAATCCGGTCGGGGTTAGCTGAAGGTTTATCGACTTTGTTAATCGCCACCACGATGGGGACTTCGGCAGCCCTGGCGTGACTGATTGCCTCTTTCGTTTGGGGTTGTACGCCGTCATCGGCGGCTACCACCAGCACGGCTATATCGGTGACTCTCGCCCCGCGGGCGCGCATAGCGGTAAAAGCTTCGTGGCCGGGGGTATCCAAAAAGACAATCTGTTCTGGTTTGCCGTTATGTTCCACATCGACGTGGTAAGCACCGATATGCTGGGTGATGCCGCCGGCTTCCCCCTGGGCGACTTTGGTTTTGCGGATCGAGTCGAGGAGGGTGGTTTTGCCGTGGTCAACGTGACCCATAATGGTGACGACGGGGGGACGACGCTGGAGACTTTCCAAGTCGGAGACATCGATCATTTCCGTGGTTTTGATCGCCGCCGACTGGGTGCTGGGGGTTTCCACGGTCATCTCGAAGTCCCTGGCGATCATTTCGATCGTGTCCACGTC
>NZ_JASJFF010000197.1:0-5996 GCF_030065435.1 Microcystis sp. M53603_WE2 | reverse complement strand
GGAATGCAGTTAGAGGTCAACGGATCGGGACAAGTAATCCAAATTCTCGGCCAAAAAATTGCTAAACCGGGGCAAGATGTCACCCTGACACTAGATTTAAAACTCCAAAAAGCCGCCGAGGCCGCTTTAGGAAAACGCAAAGGTGCGATCGTGGCGATCGATCCCCGGGATGGTTCCGTGCGGGCCATGGTCAGTTATCCTAGTTTTGATCCTAATGTTTTCTCGGCCCCAATTACCACCGCCACTTGGAAAAAACTGCAAGCGGAGGGCAACCCGTTTGTTAACCGCGCTCTCCAAGGATTCCCCCCCGCTTCCACCTTTAAGGTCGTCACTGCCACTGCTGGCATGGAATCGGGGAAATTTCCCCCCAATACGGTCTTAAATACCTTTGCCGCCCTTTATGTGGGGGGGACAGCTTTTGGAGAATGGAATCACGCCGGTTTTGGTCCGATGGGTTTTGTCCGGGCCATGGCCATGAGTAGTAACACTTTTCACGGTCAAATTGGTCGCGGGGTGGGGGGACCGGCTTTAATTGCCACGGCTCGGCGCTACGGTTTCGGTCAGAAAACCGGGATAGAATTAGCGGAAGAAACTCCGGGGTTAATTGCCGATCGCGGTTGGAAACTGCGTAATTTTAAAAACTGGGATTGGTCTGTAGGGGATACGATTAATATGTCGATCGGTCAAGGATTTACCCTAGCGACTCCCCTACAGGTAGCTGTGATGTTTGCTGTCCCCGCTAACGGTGGTTTTTTGGTGAAACCGCACCTTTTACAGGATGCCCGGGATGTTAAGGAATGGCGCAAGTCTTTGAACATGAAACCTAGCACCCTAGACACCCTGAGAAAGTCCCTGAGAGCCGTGGTAGCGGAAGGAACCGGTCGGGCCCTATCAGACCCCGCTTTACCGCCTGTAGCGGGCAAAAGCGGCACAGCAGAAGCACCTCCAGGCAAGTCCCACGCTTGGTTTGGAGCTTTCGCCCCCTTCGACGTAGCTCAGGGTAAACCTTTTGATAAGCCCGAAATTGTCGTGGTCGCCTTTGCGGAACATTCCGGCGGTGGTGGTGGTAAAGTGGCCGCACCTATGGTACGTCAGGTAATGGAGGCTTATTTTAATGTCAAACCCAAAGAAGAAAAACCCCGGCCGAAGCCTTAGAGACCTGTGGCGGTAAGCGGCACACAGCGCACGGTAATTCCCGTCGCCGTGGCGATTTTTTCCGCCCAAATCGCCAATATTTCAGCGTTTACGGGTTTGAGAATTTGCATTCCGTCGCCCGCGCTGAGGGGATTATTACCACGGGTTTCTAATTGTCTTTGTCTTGCCCGGGGACGGGTCGGGGTGTTAAGTTGAATTTCATCCGGTTGTAGCTGTTGCATCAAATCGATATACTGGTCTTGCTCTTGGGGCGACCAAGAGGCCAGCACCATGGTTTGAATTGCTAGTTTTCCCGACCATTCTTGGCGAAATTGTCTTAATCCCCACCAAAGCTCCTGCCAATCCAGACCGGGGACCGGACGGTTAACCCGTCGCCATTGGGCCTCGGAAACAGCATCGATTTTAGCGGCGACGATATCAGCTTTGCTCAAGTCTTGACGCACTCGGGCATCTCCCAAGAGGGTACTATTGGTTAAGACTGCCACCGGCCGTCTGGTCATTTCCTTGACGGTGGCCAGTATTTCCCCTAAATTGAGGGCGAGGGTGGGTTCCCCGCTACCACTAAGAGTGACTATATCCACGTCCCAAGGAGCAAAGGCACTTAAATCCCTGCTAATTTGTTCGCTAGTGATAAAAATTCTTCGCTGCTCGGTTTTTTGCTCAATTTCTCCTAACTGACAGTAGGCACAGTTAAAGGAACAGGTGGAAACTAAACCGATCGGATCGATGCCCAAGGAACTGCCGAAACGCCAAGAGGCAACCGGGCCATATACGGAGCAGAAGTAATCCTGGGGAGCAGTCATCGAACCTACCCAAAAAATACGGAGAGGGAGGGATTCGAACCCTCGGTACGGTCTTACGATTCGTACAACAGATTAGCAATCTGCCGCATTCGACCACTCTGCCACCTCTCCAAGATGACATTATTTTAGTCTAACATAAAAGGCCGATTTTTGGCAAGTAATTTTTGGGCAGTTAATCGCCTAAACGACCATCCTCCATATTGACAATGCGATCAGCGATGTCGAGAATCCGGTTATCGTGGGTGACAAGTAAAATCGTGCAACCTTGTTCTTTTGCCAATTTCTGCATGATTTCCACCACATCCCGCCCGGATTGTTTATCTAAGGCCGCGGTCGGTTCATCGGCGAGGACTAATTTGGGATGACTGACGAGGGCGCGAGCGATCGCAACCCGTTGTTTTTGTCCCCCTGATAGATCGTGGGGATAATAATCAACGCGGTTGCCTAAACCCACTGACTCTAGAATTGCCGCCGCTTTTTGATCGAGATCTTGTTCTAAAAACTCCTCGTGCAGTTCCAAAGACATCCTTACGTTTTGTTTCGCTGTGAGGAATTTTAGTAAATTATGTGACTGAAAAATATAGCCAATTTGTCGGCGAATTTTCAGCATTTTGCCCTTACTAATTCCTAACATTTCTTGGCCGAGAATTTTTAAACTGCCCGCTTGTGCCGATCGCAAACCTCCCATTAAACTCAATAAAGTGGTTTTCCCCGATCCCGAAGGACCAGTCATAATCACTACTTCCCCCGCTTTAATTTCCAGATCGATATCGTATAAAACCTGTTTTCTTAATTCCCCCGTACCAAAATAGTGATTTAAGCCTTTAATGGCAATTACGGGTTCATTAGGGCTAAAATCCCCTAATTCTCGCTCTTTTTGAAAAATCGGCATTATTTCACCCTTGATAGCTTAGAAAATATCGGCTGGATCTGCTGTCCTTAATTTGCCCATAGCGACAATTCCAGAGGCAATACACATAATAATTGTCAGGATTAAAACTTCGATCGCCCTAGCGGTAGTCATCACTATCGGTAAAAGTGTAGCGGAGGAAGCGAGATGATAAACACCGAGAGAAACGATAAACCCTGGTATATACCCCAAAACCGCTAGTAATAAAGCCTCTTGCATCAAAACCCCGACTAAATACCAATCACCGTAACCCATAGCTTTTAGGGTAGCGTATTCGGGTAAGTGATCGGTGACATCGGAATAGAGAATTTGATAGACAATGACGATACCGACGATAAAACCCACTACTGTACCTAAACCAAAGATAAAACCAATGGCTGTACCATTTGCCCAATAGGTTTTTTCCCTTTCAGCAAATTCTTTTAAAGTAAGGACTATTACTTCATTTTTAGGTAGAAGTGCCTGTAAATTGGCTTTTACTGCCTCTATATTTGCCCCCGGTTGCAGTTTCACCAGTCCTAGATCGATTTCGTGGGGTTGGCGTTCGGGAAAGAGCCTTAAAAAGGTAGAATCACTGCTAATGACGTTACCATCGGCAGCAAAGGAGGCACCAAGGGTAAAAATTCCCGCTACCTGTACCTCTTTTTTATTTAACTGAACTCTCAAATCGGGGTTTTTCTGGAGTAAATCGGCAATTGGACCGAATTCTGGCCTACCAGCTTGATCGTACAAGACGCGATTTAACATCTTCAGATCACTGGATTTTTGATTAACTTCCGGGAGAGTAAAAACCCGTTGACTGGGATCAAAACCAAAGACTAAAGTAGTTCTTTCTAGGGCAGTTTCGGGATTGCGCCACTGGGCAGAAGCAATATAAACTGAGGCTATAGATTGAATACCCTCGACTCTTTTAGCTTGGTACAAGCGATCGCGTGAGAAACTTTTCACCGCAAAGAGGGTGTCGAATTGGGGATTAATCAGGACTAAATCCGCATCGAGGACATAATGGGGTTTAACGGAAGCATCAAATAAGGCATCCCGAAACCCCAACTGCGTGAAGATTAAGAAGTCAGCAAAGGCAATCCCGGCAATAGCTACAATCAAACGGGTTTTCTCTCGCGTCACCTGTAACCAAGATAGGGGCGTTTTTTTGAATAGATGGGTTAGTTTCATGGAAAACCTACTCATTGATAGTTACAGTTACTTGGGAATTGGTTAAACCTGCCACTTTTTCACTGTTTTCGCGATCTAAGGCAATGCGGACAGAGATCACTTTGCGATCGAAGTTTTCTCCCGGTTGATTGCTGAAGATATTTTGTTGGTCAACTTTTAAGGCAATTAAGCGCACTTTTCCGCTAACTTCGCCCTTAAACGCCGATCCGGTAATCGTGGCAGTTTGTCCCTTGCGAATTTTCCCGATATCGCTTTGATAGATTTCGGCAATTACTTCCATGCGCTCGGTTTCAGCAAGGTCAACAATTCCTTGATCGCTGATTTGTTCCCCGATACGGGTATTGACTTTAATCACTTTGCCGGTAATTGGCGATCGAATATAAGCCTGATTTAACTCGGTTTGAGCTTTTTTAACGGCAACTAGGGCAGCATTTACCTCCGCTTGGGCTGCCTGCACATCGACTCCCCGCACTTCTGAGACTTGATTTAAAGTGGATCTGGCCTCTTTGATCTGCTGTTGACCAGTGGATTCAATCCGGGCTAGGGTAGTCTTGGCTTCTTCTATCTCTTGTTTACCAGTGCGTTCAATCCTCTCTAGGGTAACTTTTGCTTCTGTGAGTTGTTGATTACTGGTTTCTAAATTTAGTCTTTTACTATCAAAACTAGAGGCGGAAATTGCCCCTTCTTGATAGAGTTTTTCGTAGCGATCAAATTCAGCTTTGGCATTGCGATATTCTGCTTCTAATTTGCCAATTGTCGCTTTTTGGGCAGCCCTATCCCCTTCTAATTGCGCTGTTAATCTTTGGATAGTTGTCCGTTGGGTTGCTTGATCCCCTACCCATTGTGCCTCGATTTTTCGCACGTTAGCGGCATTAGCATCGATTTCACCGACTTTTGCCCCAGCTTTCACCTGTTCTAGTTTGGCTGCGGCTACTTTCACCTGTTCTTGTGCCTGTCGCAGGTTATCCTCTAATCTTTCCTGACTTTCGAGAATGGCGATTATTTGTCCCGTTTTGACGCTATCTCCTTCATCGACTAATAATTGCATGACTCGATCGGAATCAAGCAACATCGGGGCAGATATGCTGATAATTTCTGTCCTCGGTTCAATTCTGCCTAAAGCGGTGATTTTTTGCGGTACGGGCGACGCAATTACAGGGGTTTTGGTTTCGGGTTTGCTGGCGAATTGGGAAAGACTATAAAAGGTGGTTATTCCTAATAATCCTGTGCCTAATACTATTAACCCGATCATTAACTTTTGATTTGGTTTTACAAAAGTTTTACCGTTCATAATTTTTTAGTTAATAAGTGATTGTTGGGGGTTAACAGTTTTTCTGCAAATAAGTAGTAATAATTTTACCTAATAATTCCATTTGTTCATCGATCGCAATCTGTTCATTGCACCACAGGCGCTCTAATATCAGTCCATTAATAACGCTGACAACTAACCAAGCTACACTCGGATCGCTAATACCTAAAATCTCGATTACTGCCTGATGATAGCGGCGATCAACGCGCTCAAAAAGTTGACTACGACTCAGTTCTTCTCGTCCTTGGTATTGAGAATAATCAATCCATAAGAATAATTGTTTGATGCAGTAATCCTCGCGATTAGTCATAAATTTGCCGAGAATTTTTAGCTTTTCTGTCAGGGTTTTTCCTCGATCAATCTCGGCTTTAGCTAATAAAACATCCTCTCGGCACATCTCCTCGACTAATTGCTCGAAAAGTGCCGCTTTACTGGGAAAGTAGTGGTATAGCGTTCCCGTGGACACTCCTAATCCTTGCGCTAATTCTCTCGTCGTCATGTTAGCATAGCCTTTCTCGGCGAAGAGTTCGGCACTTTTTAAGAGAAGTTCTTTCCGGTATTGTTCTACATCTACTATCTTGGGCATAAATTTAATATCGAACGTTCGTTATATTTTAGCTTAACATTACTATAGATGGGGAAATCG
>NZ_JASJFF010001308.1:0-4879 GCF_030065435.1 Microcystis sp. M53603_WE2 | reverse complement strand
TTGGTATCAGAGCTATCAGATTTTTAGGGCTAATTGTGCATCTGCTGGGCAAACAAATTAGCCTGTAATTCAGAGCCGGCAATCGTTTTGACGATTTAGATAAAATTTTCAATGTGACACTTTAGGGTGCGGAATGTGGGTAAAAAGATTGTATCCGTCAATAACATCTTGACAGACCACTTAGTTTGATGATCTAAAATTTGAGTGTTGTTGCATCAACTTAAGGTAGAACATTCATTCTTGTATTTTGTGATTGCGATCGCTAATTGAACGTGAAGTTTATGACTGGCTTTAAAAGCCATGTAATGAGCGGTGGGAATAGTTCCCAGTAAACTCAAATCACCAATTAAGTCCAATAATTTATGTCTTGCTGGCTCATTATCAAAGCGTAAAGGAGGATTTAACCATTGATTTTGATCGCAGACTAAAGCATTTTCTAAACTGCCTCCTTTAATTAAACCAGCCTTTTGTAAATATTCAATTTGATCGGCAAAACCGAAAGTCCGGGCTGATGCGATCGCTTGACTAAAACTTTCCCGATCAGGACTCCAACTATACCATTGATTACCGATCGGTTTATAGGTAAAATCGATGCCGTAGGTAAAACGTAATTCAGGGGAAGGAATCGCCGCCACAAAAGCATCTCCTTCGTACAACCAAATCGGTTGAGAAATAGTTAAATCTGATGGAGAAAAAGAGTTATCTAAACCAGCATTTTTGATCGCTTCTACCCAGATTTTGGCCGAACCATCAAGGAGGGGAATTTCCGCACCATCCACCTCAATGCGAGCATCCTCTACCCCCAAAGCGGTTAAGGCTGCCAATAAATGCTCAACGGTTCTAACCTTTGCTTCTCCTCGTCTCAATTCCGTTGATAAAGTTGTTTGGTAAACCGAAGAAACTAGAGCGGGAATAATCGGTTGATTGGCTAAATCTCTGCGGACAAAATAACGTCCTTCCCCCGGATTTGCCCCACAGACGCGCACCCTTGTTATCTCCCCCGAATGCAGTCCAATTCCCGATAATTCAAATTGTTTAGCGATAGTAGAAACCATAATTATTAAGTAATAAAGCTTTTATCCGTGAACAGCAAAAATAACTAAATTTATCGATAACTGATAACTGATAACTGATAACTGATTAGAATCGTTCCCCGATACCGAAATGGAGACGAGAACCACCATCGACATTAAAACCGAAGTCAACCCGAATTTGGCCGACGGGAGATTGTACCCGAACACCTAAACCGTAACCGAGACCAGTACCGGGTAAATCCCGGACAATCCCGGGTTGACCGGGGACATCGCCTTGGGAACCAATAGTAGTCCCGAAATCGACAAATAACGCCCCCCCGATAATTGCGACAATGGGAAAACGATATTCGGCCGTCGCTTGGAAATAACTGCGACCGCTACCCACTTCTCCCTCGGCGTAACCCCGTACAGAGTTACTACCCCCCACAATAAAAGCATCGTAGGGGGGTAAATCGCCTAATACTGTCCCTGCTTGCACATTAAAAGCGAGGGATTGCTGACCTTTAAAAATATCGGTTTCAAAGAGATTAAAGGAATTAATAAACCGAACGGGGATAAAGTAACTATAACTACCCCGAACACGAGTGCCGAAAATACTGCCAGAACCGACCGGAATAGTTTGTTCTAAACCTAGACGCAGGAAAGAGCCACTGGTGGGCTGCAGGGGATTGTCGCGAAAATCTCGAATAGCGCCAATATTTAGGGAAAGTAGATCATCGATCCCAGAGGAACTAAAAGCCAGTTGTTGACTGCCAAAACCATTGAGAGGTGCAGACAGGGGGGAGATGTCACCATTGGCATTTTGCACCTGTACCTGTTGATAGTTAAAGCCTAGGGAAACCACCCATTTTGGTTTCGTAAACACATCGGGGGCCAAAGGACGGACAAAAGTAATACCACCACCCGTCCGGACGATACGGGGACTATCATTATCGTTAAGCGTCCGAATCGAGGAATTCTCCCCATCATAAACCAGAGAAATCGACTGTCGCCGGAAAACGTTCACCGTGTAGGAAGTGCGGAAATTATCCTTGGCAATCCAAGGATCGGAAAAACTCAGATCAAATAAAAATTCCCGTTCCCCTAACTGGACTTCTGCCCCTAAAGTTTGATTATTACCGCCAAAATTGCGCTGTTGATAGCTTACAGTGCCGAATAAGCCCGCATTCGAGCTAATACCACCCCCAGCAGCCAGGGAACCAGTATTACCTTCCACCACATCGACGTTAACAATCACCTCCCTTGGGTCGCTGCCGGGGGAAAAAGACAGACGCACATCCTCGAATAAACCGAGACCGAAAACACGCTGTAAATCCTGTTGGGCGGTATTGCGGTTGAAAATATCCCCCGCTTTTAGGCGCATTTCCCTAGTAATGATAAATTCTCTGGTTTTACCCTTGACTGGTTCCTGTTCGACGTTAAAGTAGCGTACTTGAATTTTTTCGATTAAACCTTCGGAAATGACCAAAATCACCCTACCATCGGGAGTGACTTGCGGCGCACCGATTACCTGGGCCAGATCATAGCCGTTTTTACTGTACCAGTCATTGATTTTTTTTACCCCCGCCTGTAATTCCCGTAAATTCAGGGTTTTGCCGTATTGACTAGCGAAAATTTCCTCGACCACCCCGGCAGGTAAAATCGATTTGTCCATGGTTTCCGGGGCAATTTGAATCTGTACACCCTGAAAAACGGGGTTAGGTTGCACCTCAAAGGTGACTCGCACCCCTAGGGGCGTATCTTGGGGAACTGCCCGCACATCGGCAAAAAAGCCCGTGGCAAAAACGGCGTTAATATCTTCTTGTAATTGCGATCGAGTCGTGCTTCGTCCTGGTCGGGTGCGAATGGTATTATAAACTAGATTTTCTAATTCTCGATCGGCCCCCTGTACTACCACTTCGGCCACCAAAACTCGCGACTCCTCCGCCGGCACCGGTGGGGCTGTTGTGGGAGTTTCTGCAGGGCTTGGGGTTTCCGTCGGGGTTTCCGTCGGTGCTGCCACGGGTGGCGTAGTTTCTCCCGTCGCAGGAGGCGACTGTACTATCTGCTCGATGCGGGGAAAAACCATTTCTTGCGGTTCTTCTTCGGCCATTACCGTCCCGTGAAATAATCCGAAAATAGCCAGCAGCAGAGCCAGCGAGGAATATCGCCCCGAAAAATTGAGATTTTTAAGCACTTCCACACACCCAGTAACACCATTATGGTTTTTTTGTTTTCTCTGCCCGAGAAATTTAACGAACGTTAAAACTCTAGCAGATTGCTTACTCTCAGTAAATCCCAGCTTGACCGGTGACTCAAGAGATACTGCATCAGGTCTGATATGGGTCAGCCGTCAGCATTAAGTTTTTATCTTGCCATATCTTAGCTTTTTCTGGTTTGGCTCTATTCCAATTCACCCTCTGGGATTATTGCCAACTCGGTTGGCGCACAATTAAATACATATCTTCCTAACTCACCAAAATTAAAAACAATTAAGTTTATTCTTGTGGGAATCCCCCAGCTTTTTACACCCGGGCAGATGTCAACGTCTCGTTTTTAATAACTGTACCAGTTGCGAGACCTGTTGGCGATTGAACATTTGCAGCAGGGTACTAGCTACTAATTCCGGTTCTAGGGTAATTAGGATTTGTGGTAATTTGGCGGCGGCTAATAATTGCAATTCCTGACTGACGGTGATTTCTTCCCCGCGACCCCATTCTAGTAAATCACCGGCTTGTTTTAATTCTTTAATAATAACCGGGGCGAGAGTGCGGTAGGAATGTTTGGGGTTAGCCAGGGCTGATTCGGCATTTTTAACTAAATATTGCCACTTTTGCTGTTCTGAAGCCAATTGAGACAGAGATAAAGTTAACTTTTGTAATTGCTGACGGGAAGCACTGGTTTCTTCCTGTTTGAACAGTTGTAACATCTGTTTGAGGATATCTCTGACGCGGATGGAGATAGAAGACGCTGTCGCAACAGCTGGGGTAAATTTTTGGGGGTCGAGAAGATAGTTAAGATGGGCCTGTAATTCGGCAAAAGTCGGTTCACCTTTTTTAAGGATAGCGTTAGCTTCCTCGGCTTGCAAACCTAATGGACTGGACAGCTTATCGATCAATATCTGAAGCAGATCATAACCCTTGAGGAACAAAGATTCTAATTTTTTATCCACTTGTATGGGATTTTCTTTCAGTATTTTAAAAGCATCCTCAAGACGGTGAGCAGTTTTTTGGATACTGCCATAACCTAACATGGCCGCTCCCCCCTTAATGGAATGGGCGGCACGAAACATCTCGTTCATCTGTTCAGTATTGTTCACGAGATTGCCTAAGTCTAAAATCCCCTGTTCCAAAGTTTCCAGGTGTTCTTTGGCTTCTTCGATGAAATAGCCGAGAATTTTCTGAGCGTTAGCGGAGTCCAAGGTCTTATCCCCCTTATCACGATGCTGTCTAGTCCTAGATTGCCCAGTTTTTCAGGAAATATATCAGTTATGGGGCAATGGCTAGGAAAACTGGCCCAGACGGACACAAGCTAAGTTCAAAAGCCTGCCCACAAGGGTTCTCAGCTTCTCTTGCTTAAAATAGATCGATACAACGGCAGGCAAAAAGCTAAGAAAAGAATCGGGGATGGGAGCAAGCTGACTAGAAATTATTCTTGATAAGAGGAAACTGAGTTGTTGACTATCTAAGATGGTAATGATTTGGTAGTAGTGGCGTAGCCCTCTTGCTTACCTGGTATGAATTGTGTAAAATATTTATGAATAAAAATAATTGGAACCCGCTCAGTCTTTAAACCTCTAGCTTGCTCATGACTGGCTCTTCTCGACTTTGTGTGATAATTTTTGCTTATGGAATCGTGAAATGCTT
>NZ_JASJFF010000881.1:0-1865 GCF_030065435.1 Microcystis sp. M53603_WE2 | reverse complement strand
CAGTTTAGTTTTATATCATCTCTTTAAATGGTCGATCGTTAGCCCAACCCTACACGGCTATTTTCGCGGTCGCGTTTACGGAGTGGAAAATGTCCCCCGGCGTCATCCTCTGATTATCGTCTGCAATCACGCCAGTTACTTCGATCCACCTCTATTATCCTGTGCTGTGCGTCGTCCCGTAGCTTATATGGCTAAAGAAGAATTATTCACCATCCCGATTTTAAAACAGGCGATCGCTCTTTACGGGGCCTATCCCGTCAAACGCAGCAGTGGTGATCGCGGGGCAATTCGGGCGGCGATGGCAGCCTTAGCAGCGGGCTGGGCAGTAGGAGTGTTTCTGGAGGGAACCCGCACCGAGGACGGATTGATCCATCAACCAAAACTAGGCGCGGCGATGATTGCCGCTAAAGCGGGAGTTCCCCTGTTACCCGTCAGTTTGTGGGGGACAGAAAAGATTTTTCAAAAAGGTTCTTCTTTTCCCCATAGTATCCCCTTAACTATTCGCATCGGCGAAGTGCTGCCGCCACCGATTTCTAGCAAAAGAGAAGCTTTACAGACAGTTACCGAGCGCTGTGCCGAAATTATTAACGGATTACACGCCCTCGGACGCTAACTAGGGTTTGCGGCAAAAAGCTCTTCCTGGGGGCAGGGTGTGGGGTGTAGGGTGTGGGGTGTGGGGTATAGGGGGAGTGGGAATTATGAATTATGAATTATGAATTGGGGAGGTGGGGAAGTGGGGAAATTGAACTAAAACCCCAAAACCCCAAAACCCCAACCTCCAAAACCTGTCTCCTATCTCCTGAATACTGACTCCTGCCGACCGCCTGATCTCAACAAGCAATTTAAATGACCAACAGCTTATCCAACAAGGTTTTTAGATTTATTAAGCAAACCCTAAATACCCGGGCAGCTGATGGGATTTCTTTCCCCGACACTTTGAAGTGGGGAATCTAGGCTAAAATTGGCATAACTCGACCATCGCCTCGACCATGTTCTTTTTTGTCCTCGGCTTCAATCTAGGCTTAACTTTATTTAATTGCTTTCTAGTCTGGAAATTGTGGCAATTGCGGCGGATTTTAGGGCGAGTGACCAAAATTTTAAACCGGGTGGAACGACGTTTACACCACATTTTTTACCCCGCTCCAGAATATATTGTCATCGCTGGGGCGAAAACCTATCATCTCCGACAAAACTATCAACGTCTCTGCGGACAGATACAGATACTGCAATCCCTATTCTTGACCTTCTCCCTGATTATCCGTTACTGGCAGCGTCAACCCCGTCAACGCCGTCGCCTGTGGTCGCTAAAATTGAGCAAAATCTCTAGCAATCAAGCAGCTGACAGCGATCGCCAGCCAAAGTAATACACAAGTACGAGTTAAATTCAAAGCCTGTTCGACGGTTTTGACGGTAATCGGGTTGAGGTTATCGCCCAATAAAGGTTTTTCCACAATCTGGCCTCGATATTGATTTTTACCCCCCAATTGCACCCCCAAAATCGCCCCATAGACGCATTCACTCCAACCAGAATTAGGACTAGGATCCCGACGGGCATCGCGCCAACAAATGCTTAAAACCCGCCCCGGCCGGCCCGAAATTAGGGCGAGAGTTAAGACCGTCAAACGACAGGGTAGCCATGTCAAAACATCCTCGCTTTTGGCACTAAACCAACCAATATGGGTGTAGGGTGGCCGACGATAGCCAATCATCGAATCGAGGGTACTAGCGGCTTTATAAGCGCAAGCGAGGGGTACTGGTCCCACCCCCAGAAAAGCACCGAGAAGGGCATAAAAAAGCGGCGCGGTAACTCCATCCACACCATTTTCACTGACGGTTTCTAATAGGGCGCGGAGGATTTCTTCCTG
>NZ_JASJFF010000575.1:0-1504 GCF_030065435.1 Microcystis sp. M53603_WE2 | reverse complement strand
GCCCTTTAATTTTCTCCATTTACCTTTGCCATACTGTTTTTGCAACCGTTCCCGATTACGAATTCCTGTTCCTGTGGCAATAATCTCGATATTCGTAATATCGCTGATAATCTCAAAGTCCACGATCGATCAAGCAATCTTAAAGAGTGGCCTTTCATTATAGCATCTATTGCCAAAAAAGAGATATAAAAAAACAAACCCCCCTCAAGATTGATTGAAGGAGTATTGATGGTATTTTTAGAGGCAATTTAGCCGACTTTTGTGGTTTCTTTTTCAGTGGATTTAGAGGGTTTTAGTTGGCGCTTAAGGGTTGCACCTGCGCCGAGAGTGCCGAGGGTGATGATACTCAAACTGTTATTTTTTGTACTGTAGATTTTGTGGTTATTTCCTTAGGATGTCTGAACAATTGACCTTCATTTTGGTAGAAAACTTCATAATCCGGGGCCAGTTCAAGACGTAACTGTTTCCATAAACTAATTCCTTCTTGTTTAAAATCCATTTCAGCTTGCTGATTAGGAAAATCTGATAAAGGTGGATAGTCTTGATTTAAAGTCTTATCGTAAGTATCCTGCCATGCGTTTAAACGCTGAATAGTTGCTTGACTTAATGGCAATTCTTCAGGAGCAATGTTATCAATTTCATCTACTCCCCAAAGTGGGTAACTTCCATAATCTGCCCAAAGTTTGATTCTGATTGCCATAACTATCATTCCTGAATAAGTTTGTTAATTAATCGAGTTGGAGTTGGATTAGCACTCACTAAGTAACCATTATGACTAATTTCTAGAGAAACATACTGAATAATTCCATTGATTTCTACTTGATAAATTATGCGACTTTTTCCTTGTATGCCAATAATTTTTCCCTCACTAATAGCTGTTACAATTAAATCGGGAATTTGTTCTTCAGTAATACCTCTCTGGAGAAAATCTTCTCGATGATTTTCTAGAATATGCAGCAATCCAGAACCTTTGTCACCTGCTTTTCCAGTTTCTAGAAAAACAATTTTCCCGCTAGGATCTTGAGTAATTATGATAATATTTTCTGGGGTATGTTTGATTGCTGCTTTTTTAAGTTCAGCAATCAGGAGTTTTTTCTGATCGTTGTTCGGATTCGACCTCATTGCCGATTATAGCTCAAGATTGCGTAAGTTGATCTAGTTTACTCATCCCTCAATTATACAATAAAACCCCCTCAAGATTGATTGAAGGGGCATTTATGGTATTTTTAGAAGCAATTTAGCCTACTTTTGTGGTTTCTTTTTCAGTGGATTTAGAGGGTTTTAGTTTCCGCTTCAGGGTTGAAGCTGCACCTACAATACCAATCGCAAGTAAGCCAGCTATATTTCCAGATTCAGGAACGGCAACAGCAGGATCAGTCGGAATAGGATCAATGGTTGGATAAACAGGCTCTTCGGGAATTGTTATGCAAATAATTAACTTAAAATAAAATTCGATGAGAGCAACTACGCTCAAAAGTAGCTGAAATTCATACAGGAAAGGACT
>NZ_JASJFF010001393.1:0-2112 GCF_030065435.1 Microcystis sp. M53603_WE2 | reverse complement strand
GGAAACTCTCTGCTATAACTGGGCGTTATTTCCGATTTTATCACTCAACCCCAACCCCAGAGCGTATTAGTTTTTCGGTGGGATGCTTACAGGCAGCTGCTGATATGTCTGTAATAATTTAAGGGTCACTGATAATTGCTGATTGTCGGTATTTCTGCAAATGTGAGAGGCACCCCTTGCCTCTTGTCTATCCTAACCAAGAAGTTAATTTTGTCCTATCTAGAACTGTTTAAGTTTAGAAAAAGCCCCGATAATTTGACCAAGGCTAATACCACCATCATTAGTGGGAACAGTTTGCTGCCAGTAGGGTTGAAATCCCGAAGCTTGTAGGCGATTAATTGTTCTTTCCGTCAGATAACGATTTTGAAAACAGCCTCCCGTCAGGAGAATTTTTTCTCTGCCTATTTTCTGAGCAATTTCTACAATAATCTCACTTAAACTATTATGAAATTTAGCGGCAATTATGCCGATTTGTACTTGTTTTTCTAAATCCTCAACAACTCCTAAAATTAGCTGATTCCAATCAATAACTATGGGTGAGTCAGCTGATAAAGAAAAATTATAATATTCCTCCGTTTTAATGCCCTCAAGGGCAAATTCTAACTGCATTGCTGCCTGTCCCTCAAAACTTAATTGATAACATAAACCTAGAATCGCCGCCACACCATCAAACAAACGCCCGACACTAGAAGTTAAAGGACAATTAATTTTTTTGGTTAACATTTGCCTAAAAATAGACCATTCCTGTTCACTAAAAGCTGATTTTATCCTATCAGTATTTTCCATAACTTCTAGTAATCCTAAAGCCACTCGTCTGGGTTCTTTAACCGCTTTTTCTCCTCCCGGTAATAGCCAGGGTTTAAAATGGGCGACTCGCTGCCAAGAATCGGCAGCAATATGGATAAACTCTCCCCCCCAAATTGTGCCGTCTAAACCGTATCCTGTTCCATCCCAAGCAACCCCTAAAACCGGAGGTTGTAGCTGATGTTCTGCCATGCAGGATAAAACGTGAGCGTAATGGTGTTGAATGGGAATAACGGGCAAATTTAAGCTATAAGCGTACTTGGTCGCTAGATATTCAGGATGAGCATCACAGGCAATAACTTCGGGTGCAAACTCGTATAATTTTTTTAAACTATCGAGGATATTTTCAAAATGATTGACAGCATTAACCGTATCTAAATCGCCGATATGTTGACTGATAAAAACTTGATTTTTTTGGTAGATAGCCACGGTATTTTTAAAATAACTTCCCACAGCCAAAATCGGGGGAAAATCTCCATCATTAACTTTAATGGGAAAGGGAGCATATCCCCGCGCTCGCCGCAAAATCATCGCTTTTCCCGCCATTTCCCTGATAATAGAGTCATCCACTGGTCGAACAATAGGACGATTATGAACTAGAAATAAATCGGCGATAGTTCCCAATTTTTCTAAAGCTTCTTTTTCCTCAATACAGATAGGTTCATCGGCTAGATTACCACTGGTTGCCACAATAGGAAAGCCTAATTCTGCTAATAAAAGATGGTGTAGGGGAGTATAGGGTAACATGACTCCTAGATAGGGATTACCCGGAGAAACGGCAGCAGAAAGATAATTTTTTCTTTGTTTGATCAGGACAATTGCCGCTGCAGGAGACTGCAATAATTGCGATTCTAAAGAAGATACATAACCGTGGTTTTTCACTAACTCAAGATTAGGATACATCACGGCAAAAGGCTTATCTGGTCGCTGTTTACGTTGTCGCAATTTTTGCACTGCTTCCGTATTTCTTGCATCGACAACTAGGTGAAATCCTCCTAATCCTTTGATCGCTATAATTTTTCCCTGTTGAATTGCTCTAGCGGTGGCGATTAAAGCTTGATCTTTTTCCGCTAATACAGAGCCTTGACTGTCTAAAAGACTAATTTGGGGTCCGCAACGAGGACAGGCATTCGGTTGGGCATGAAAACGGCGATCTAGAGGGTTTTCGTATTCCCTTTGACATTCGGGACACTGATTAAAACCCCTCATAGTTGTGGCACTGCGATCATAGGGTAAACTCTCGATGATACTGTAGCGAGGACCGCAGTTAGTGCAGTTAGTAAAAGGATAGCGATAACGACGATTATT
>NZ_JASJFF010001313.1:0-5672 GCF_030065435.1 Microcystis sp. M53603_WE2 | reverse complement strand
GTGGGTGCATCTGACATTAGCAGAAATACCGACAATCAGCAATTATTAGTGACTCTTAAATGATGACAAATGTATCAGCAGCTGCCTGTAAGCATCCCACCGAAAAGCTAATGCGCGGGGGGTTTGGGGGCGGCGCCACGCCCCCAACGGGGGGTTTGGGGGGTAGAACCCCCCAAAGGCTTGGATTGAGTGATAAAATCGGAAGTAATGCCCGATTTTAAAAGAGAGTTTCCCCGTAAAAATCCCAATTGGTAGATTGACAAAAATGAGATGCACCTATTGCAAAAAGATACTTATTCTTGAATAAGAGCATAATCATAATGCTCCAAAATTTCACCTAAACAGGATGAATTATCATCGTATAAATTACCTAAGTTGTCTTCTTGCAAATGGTTTCTAACCCGATCAAAAAGCCCAACGGAATAGACACTATCATCATGACGAGAACGGTATCTAATCCCATCTACTCCTTGGGGATGTTCCCAAATTGCCTGCCCCCAAGTCCGACAATATTCATAATCACCAGAAGAAATGCGGGCATCTATTCCTATGCGAACAAGGGCCGGCCCCGTTAAGTCGGCCAACACTAAAGTGCGATCGCTTCTAATTCTAAAAAGATTTCTATTTCTTAGGGCTGTAACGGTTACGGCTCCGTCAAATGTTCGTCCAAAACATTCAATAAAGGTACTGTACTCATCACCCACATAGAGAAGCCCATAGCCCTGATTTGGCCCATCGAAACGACCGCTACCACTGCGGTCAAAATGAAGACTAGAAAGGTGTCCGGTTTTATTTAATCTTAGCCAGGGGCCTGGGGTTTCAATGACGGGCAATTGACGCTGACTAAAATCGTCTGGTGGGAGGGGAAAAGGAGGCAAACCCATTACGCCGCGCTATGACTCCCGTAGCACTTAGCGGCCCAAACCACTGGCTCGATTTCTCCCTTTTGGAGTTTTTCTAGCGGGGTTGCTCCCTCTAAACGAATATCACCCGTAAGCAGAAAGAGCATTTGTGTCCAAGCACCATCTTCTTTTAAAACGGCTAACACTTGGTCTAAACCTGACAAAACTTTGCCATCAATAAATTGCCAAGCAGGATAAACTAATTCCTCGTTGACACATAAACCTAAGACCCGATGATTGAGCCTCATAGTTTCTAATTCCAAAGAACTACAGGCTAAAACACTACAAACCTCGGTGCTGGTTAAGGTTCCGCCTTGCTTAGATAGGAACCGCTTCTTCGCTTCTTCGCCTCGTTTAATAGCAGCTGCCAACGCAGGGGCCAAAGCTAAAGGAGATTGTGTTTTTTGCATGGATTCTAACATTTTTAAGCAACCCTACCACCGCGAACGTATTTTGAATCCTTGATTAGTTTTTAGGAAGACCCTATCTACCCCTAATAATAACAGATGGTGGGCATTGCCCACCATACATATAGCAATTCTATTTGAGATTTAAACTGTCACCTATTGATAACAAGGGACTTAAGCCCCTTGTCTATGTTAACCATCATTTAGTCTCCTTTTTTTTCGCTGTGCATTAACTTTAACCCTACATTAACGTACAGATGGGCAATCGTTATCGGATTAATTGCTTCTGGCAGCCGTCCTGCATATAGCGGTACAGAGAGTCCGGCTAGAATCAAGAGTAACCCCAGATTCTTTTTGAGATTAAATTTGTCGTTAGTTTTCATAACATTTGTGAAATTATACACCTCTTTTATATCAAGCAACGTTATTCTATGTCATCCAATAAAAGTTGTAACTTTGATACTTTTTTAGGCTTTAAATTTGTAATAATTATTGGTTTAACTTTGCAATAATTATTAGTTTAAAGATTCAATAATTGTTAGTTTAACTTTGCAATATCTGTTGGCTCAAAGATGCAATAATTGTTGGTTTAACTTTGCAATAATTATTGGTTTTCAATTCCAGAATTTTGAATTATCGTACATACATAACGTTCATCCCGTATTGCAGAAATGGAGGGGAATGGTATGTCGAATGCAACTGTTAATCAAGCAATTATCAACTGTGTATATGTAAACCGCACAGAAAAAACAGCTATTCTCAAAATTGACTTTATGGGACAATGGCTAGAGCGAGTCGTTGAGGTGGGCCAAGATTTTTGTTTTAAAGCTCCTGAATGGGGACACTTAGAGATTTTTACCTATGAAATGGCTACGATGATTCTGGAGGATAGAATTCCCTGTCGAGAATTGGCGATATAAGGGAGGATTTGGGCAATAATTATTGGTTGATTTCTCTTTTGGTTTTATGGGACTATCTCAGAAGCAATATAACTCTCCGGTTATTATTGCAATCGACCATTTTAACAATGCCGTATTTTAAAAAGTATCGGCGACTACAGGCGACCTATGTTAGTTCCCTTAAGATTGAAAAGTCATCCGACCAGATGTTTTATGCAAGGATATCTTTTATGGCAAACTCTAGACCTCGATCTCGATCCTCGTCTGATCCCCAAAATCCATCACTGTCACTGTGTGATGCCCAAAAGCAGGCAAGAAACTGTGGTTTGGATATACCCAAGCTACAAGCTTTATTGCAAGAAATCGAACCCCTATCTGATAAATATAAGGAGATATTTTATCGGGCGGCTACAGGACTTTATTCCGCCGATGACCTGGCTAAAATGTTCAATCATAGCCAAAAAAATCTAAACGCGGATTTCAACAAAAATCTAGGATCCCATCTTAAGGATTACCTTGAGTTAGATGAGCGGGTGGGAATTACTTCCCTAAGAAGGATTCTTTTCAAGAAAGGTTATTGCGTCATTAACGATATTTTGACAAGCAGATACGTAGAGAATTCGGAATTAGAACGATCTGCCTCAGACAAAATTAGTACAGAATCAGAACACTGAAAACTAGCCCATTTTTGAGGAGATTAATTTCAAATGAAAACTGAAAACTTATTGGACGTAACAAAATTGGCCAGTCCCCATCTTGACACAAGTGATGTATTGGTATTGTTAGCTCAACTAAAAAATGAAAAGGATAGAGATCGCCGGGCGGGGATTATCAGAAAAATAGGACAATACTATCCTGAATCTCAAGCAACTCAAATCTCTGAGCTTCAAGTAATAAAAACGCTTTTAGATTTGGGCAATGATGTAGGTTCTGACGATTTTTTTAAATACGAAATTAAGCTTAGTTTGCATAAAATTTCGGACAAAATTGCTGCTCACTCTGATGTAGATATTGACTTTTTTCTCAAAAATCTAGCAATATTTCAATCCCAAGAAAATACTTATCAAGCTCCAAAAGTCTTAATTGATGCTGATCTGATTGAAGAGTTTTTATTACGAAATCAGACGACTCTTAACAGGGAAGCTACTAGGGTTATGGGACTTGTTTTAGAGGGAAAAATTAATCCTTACATTGGGGAAATGGGATTAATCAAAATTTGGCATAATATCAAAAATCTGAAATCTCAAGAATATGCCAATCGTTTGATCATTGAACTTCTGAGTAAGATTAACGTCGGTCAAGTTAACTTGAAAGACATTGACCTAGAAAAATATCCTAACGTTAACTTAAAAACGGCAATTCAAGTTGAGATTGCCAGAAAGTATAGCCTAGAAAGTATTATCACCATCAGAGATCGAGAATTCATTGCCAGTGGGTATCCTTTTGTGGGTTCTCCTTCCCTATTCTTACAGTTTTTAGGGGAAGATACCTCGCCAGCATCTATCGAAAGAACTCTCAAAAATCTCGGTAAAGCGGCAATGGAAAATGAAAAAGTAAAACTCAATCAGCTTTTAGAAAACGAGCCTCAACACAACTTATTCTTTGAAGATAATCTTTTGCTTTTTCAAGGCTGGAAAATTGAGAACTTTGAAATTCTTTGTGCTAATAACAATTTAACTGCTGCGACAGTTATCCTATGTAATACAAAAACCCAAGAGCGTTACACTGAATCAGCCTTTAAAAAAGGTTCAGTAGATGCACTTTTTACTGCTTTTAATGAGGCTATAGCTCATTTAGTTGAAATTAAACATGACCTTAAATCTGTCTATTTGGCCAACTTAAAAAAAGGTCAACAAGGAGACGTAACTGTCAAGGTGGCGGTCGAGTATGATGGTAAAGAAGTTATTACCATCCACACCCATGAAAATATTCTCAAGGCTTATTTTTTCGCCTACGTCAAAGCGATGATTGCCGTTTATGCACCCGATGAATATCACCCCGATATTCATAGCACAAAAGAATTGACATATTTGTACAAAATTGGCCGACGAGATTTTCATGGACTGAATTTCAGCCAAGTCAATTTAATGGATGGTGAGGCCAATCTTTCCGATGCAAAATTGATGGGATGTAACTTCAGTAAGGCTAATCTTTCGGGGGTTAATTTAACTAATGCTGATTTAACAGGAGCCGATTTAAGTCATGCCAATTTGAGCAAAGCTAATTTAACGGGAGCTAACTTGACCGATGTTAAATTAGATGAAAATAATCTAACCCTCCTTGATGGCACAATTTTGACTAACACAATTATGCCTGAAATTAACATTGAAATTAGCGGCGAATCCCGTTTAGAAAAGGTTGCTCAACTACTCAAACACATTGATCCTAAAAGTCAATCTCGAATCTTGGCTATTCACTCCATGACAGATTGCATCTGGTGGGATAATCCCCTTGGTCAAAAATTCTGGGAAGTTAACCAAGAACTAATCAAAAGAGGGATTTCTATTCAACGAGTTTTTATTCTTCCTGAAGTTCCGACTCCAAAGCATTTACAGGTGATTCAGGAACAACTTAACTCTCGCATAGAAGTTGCTTGGATTTGTCAGGAAAAAGCCAAAGATATTGAAGGCTATCGTTGGGATGATACTAACCTATTGATTAGTGAAAACTTATCTGTTCCCAGAAATTCTTTTACAGCGAGAAGAACTATGAATGGTCAAACAGAATCAGGTTATATTTCCTATCAAACAAGAGTTGTCGAGACAGATAAAAGTATCTTTAACGCTCTATGGGAAAAATCTGAAAAACTCTCTACTCAAGCTAATATTCAGGAACAATTAGCAAACCTGAATACCTGACCCCGAACTTTATTGTTTTATTAACTGATGCTCACAATGCGATCGCTCTTTCTATTCTATTTTGATAAAAAGCGATCGCTAAAAAGAAATTTCTCGGTCGTTTGTCACACAATCCTGAAGATATAAATCAATTAGTTCCTGATAAGAAATTCCTTTTTCTTTTGCTTTTTTTTCAAAGAAATCAATGACATCAATCCTTAAAGGTAAAGTGACCTGCCGCTTGAGTTGTTGAGCAAAAGGATTAGGACGACTTTTCATATTAGCGAGATCATACTCTGATTTCATAAACAATAACCTCGATGAGGACAGTATAGTATTTTGGTTAAATTTAACGACTCAATTATAATACATACAATCAAATTAACGATAGTTCGCTCTTAAAAAATTTTTCTCTCTCACCTCAGAAAAACTGCGATCGCTCTTTCTATTCTATTTTGATAAAAAGCGATCGCTTCCCCACAATCCCTAAAAAATAACCATAAAATTAATTAATAAGTGGGTAGGCGTTAAAAATTATCAGATGCCCCCCTTATTAAGGGGGATCCCCCCGCCTATCGGCACCCCCCTTATCAAGGGGGGCAGGGGGGATCGAACCTAAAATCCATT
>NZ_JASJFF010000145.1:0-6576 GCF_030065435.1 Microcystis sp. M53603_WE2 | reverse complement strand
TCAGAAAGTTATCCAAGAAGGGGAACCATCAGTCTTAACTTATCTATTTCCTATTGCTTGTATTCATTTAGTCATCTAACAGCAAGGGATGTAATCTCATTCAGGGGAAAAAGTCGCTATGAACCACCAAATAGAAACCCCTATCCGCTCACCTTCTCAAGCTCGATTCCGTTCACGGGAAGAACGCATCCAGATCGGTAAATCCCTGCGGGAGCGATTGCCGCGTTCTAGCCACGCTATCTGGCAACCCCCCGCAGCCGGTCGGGAGCCGATCGAGATCATCGAAGCATCAAATCGGGGGCGATTACAGGAATTGATTCCCATCCGCTACGGGCGTATGTTGCGGAGTCCCTTTACCTTCCTGCGCGGTTCCGCTGCTTTGATGGCCTACGATCTGGCCACCACTCCCAAAACCGACGTTATCGTGCAGGCCTGCGGAGATTGCCACCTCTTGAACTTCGGATTTTTTGCCACCCCCGAACGCAATTTAGTCTTCGATATTAACGATTTCGACGAAACCCTACCCGCACCTTGGGAATGGGACCTCAAGCGTCTAGTGGTCAGCTTTGTCATCGCCGGCAGGGATAGCGATCTATCCGATCGAGAATCGAAGGCAGCGGCGATCGATTGCGCTCGTTCCTATCGGGAACACCTGCGGGAATATTCTCGCCTCAGTCCGTTAGAGGTATGGTACACGCGCATAGGAGTAGAACAGGTGATCGAGATGGCTCCCGACGAAAAGACGCGGAAGATACGGGAACAGATGATGACAAAAGCCCGCGAGCGCATCATCGAACATCTCTACCCCAAGATCGTCACCCAAACCGCGGGACGCAATCGCTTTGTCGATCAGCCGCCCATTCTCTACCATGTCAACGAACCGGATTGGGAGACTCTCGTGCGTGAGGGTCTGGAAGACTATCGCCAATCCCTGCCGGAGGAACGCCGAGTCCTGTTTGATCGCTACCGGTTAGAGGACTTTGCCCTGAAAGTGGTAGGCATTGGCAGTGTCGGCACCAGATGTTATATCGCCCTATTTTTCTCGGAAGATAACCATCCCCTCATCCTACAAGTTAAGGAGGCTTGCCCTTCGGTTCTTGAACCCTATACCGCCAAGAGCCAGTACGAAAATCAGGGACAACGGGTGGTTACAGGCCAGAGATTGATGCAATCCTCTAGCGACATATTTTTAGGCTGGACCCAGGGAAGACGGGGCAATAACTTCTATTTACGGCAACTGCGGGATATGAAGTTTTCCCTACCCATTGAGGGAGTATCAGCCGTCCAACTGCAACGCTACGCCGAGTTCTGTGGCTGGACCTTAGCCCGCGCCCACGCTAAATCTGGAGACGCGGCCACTATTAGCGGTTATTTGGGAAAAGGAGATCAGTTCGATCTAGCCCTGGGCGAATTTGCGATCGCTTATGCCGAGCAGACAGAACAAGATCACGCCGCTTTGGTGGAAGCGGTCAAAACAGGACGGGTTGAGGCTTTGGTAGAAGAAGATTTATAGCATTAAGCTATCAGCCTGTTATTTCTCGACCATACATTATGGGCGCGAGCTTTGCGCCCCCACATTGCAGCTGGTATGATACCAAATCCGTTTTTATACTAAATCTGGTTATTAAAAACTGATTATCTATTGCCCCTTTTGCCTCTTTCCTCTTGCCCTTTGCCTGTCCTGATATGTAGCCTATACTCAACGGATTTAGTATTAATAGTCCGATTAACTCTCAGGTTATGGATTGTTTCTCCCTCCTCCAACGCTCCCCACGCTCCTATACTTTTTAAACAGGATTTAGTATTATTGCTCAGTAGGTCAGATTTGCTCACAGAAAATACATACGGCCTATATCTACAAAATGCTCTAGAAAAAGGATGATGGTATGTGATATAATTTGCTCTTGCTTTCATCTACATATTTAAGTGATTTTGTCAAGAAAATGAGCGAATTAAAATCACAAATCACGGCTATTGATCATCAACTTTCCAAACGTCCGATCGCTCTCGATCCCGCAGGATATTTTATTATTTATCTAGACCGAGAAGCAGGGTTAATCTGTGCCAAACATTACAGCAATATTATCAATGAAAAAGGTTTAGCCGTCGATCCAGAAACGGGAAAAGTTATCGGTGTTAGGCAAAAACTTGATCGCAATCCTGAGACTATTTACACCGCCAGGACTGCCAAAGAATTAGCCGTCAAAGTGATCGAAGAAACCCAACCTTGTCCGATTACTATGTTCGATCATGCTGCTTATTTAGGTCGAGAATTCACCCGCGCTGAATACGCTTTAATCACCGGGGAAGAATATATTCAGGATTAAAGATTGGGCTTTTCAGTGTTCAATAAACAGTAACCAGTAAACAGTAAACAGTAAACAGGGATAAAGATGAAGATAAATAAATAAATAACTTAAAACTTACATCTGATAACTTAAAACTTACATCTGATAACTGATAACTGATAACTGTTAAACCGTGCCTTTAAATAAACCTTGGGGACGGAATAATAACAGCAGGATCATAATTAATAAAGCCACGGCTAATTTATAATCAGAACCAATTAAGGGAACACTAATTTCTTGGGCAACACCAATAATTAAAGCCCCAGCAATCGCTCCGTAGGGATTACCAATACCACCTAAAATCACGGCGGCAAACATTGGTAAGATTAAAAACCAGCCCATATTGGGACGCACTCCCCCAGTAATTAACCCGAACATCGCTCCGGCTAAAGCAGTTAAAACTCCCGTAATTATCCATGTCCAGAAGACAACCCATTCGACGTTAATTCCGGTTACTCTAGCTAAATCGGTGCTGTCAGCTACGGCACGCATCGCCTTACCGATCTTAGTTTTTTGCAATAACAAATGGAGGGCAATAATAACTATAATTGCCAAACCAATAACTAACAAGCGATCGAAAGCTACTTTAATCCCAAAAATTTCTGTAGCGGTCATCACAGGCAGATCGTAGCGTTGATTACTACCGCCCCAGATCATTAAAATACCATTGCGAAGAAATAAAGCCAAACCGATCGAAATAATAATTAAAGTGGTAGAATCAGCCCGTCGATCGCGCATGGGTTTCCATAATAATCTCTCGGCAATGAGCATGGCAATAGCTGTCACTGCTGCCCCCACCAGCATCGCTAACCAGAGATTAATCCCTTGAGCATTTACCACCCAAGTTATGTAAGCACCCAAAGTCATAAAATCGCCGTGGGCAAAATTAGACAGACGCAAAATGCCACAGGTAAGGGTTAACCCAACAGCAGCCAGAGCAATAATACTGCCGACGGCTAAACCATTGAATAAAAGTTGCGGTGTATCCATCAAACCTCTTGTATAAATCAGAAATTGTCCTTAGAAATAGAAGTCAGGAGAGAGAAAATGAATTAACTTTTGTCTTTTACTTTATTTAGCTGAAAGCTGGGGGCCCGTGGCTTAAATATTTTTGTTTAGACCAAATTGCATGGCAGTATAAGCCTAGACAGCCATTATAAAGGTTTGTGTGCCAGCAATTTCTAGCGGCTGGCGGAAAGCTGACGGCCGATGACTTACTGCTATAAAATCAAGAATGCCCACTGATGGAATTTTCCGCCAATGAAGACTATCTTTCGATTAGCGATCGCTTTTTTTGCCTTACTATTTATCCTATCTCCTGTCAATGCCTTAGCAGCCAGTTCTGCTGCTGTCACAGGAGCCAATGCCAGTTATGAAAACCAGAATCTGACAGGAAAGGATTTTTCGGGACAAAATTTGCAATCTGCCCAATTTACTAACGTTAATCTCCAAGATTCTAACTTTAGTTCTGCCGATTTGCGCGGGGCAGTGTTTAACGGAGCCTCTATCATCGAAGGCAACTTTCATGGAGCGGACTTAACCAATGGGTTAGCCTATCTGAGTACCTTTAAAAATTCCGATTTAAGCGATGCCATTTTTGCCGAAGCGATCATGCTGCGTACCATTTTCGAGGGAGTCAATATCAACGGTGCTGATTTTAGTTTTGCCGTGCTTGACGCTCAACAAATCAAAAATCTCTGTGAAAGAGCCGAGGGTGTCAACTCAAAAACCGGCGTCTCTACCCCGGAATCTTTAGGATGTGATCAATGATGCAAACAAGGGTTGGTGTTATTGGTGGTGGACAATTAGCTGGGATGATGGCACAGGAAGCCAAGAAATTAGGCATTTCTCTAATTGTACAAACACCACACCCCGACGATCCCGCCGTTGCTTTAGCTGACGGGGTTGTCTTCGCAGAAATAGCTGACGTGGAAGGCACAAAAAAACTAGCTCAACATTGTGATCTGATCACTTTTGAAAATGAGTTTGTTAATTTAGATGCCCTAGAAGAATTAGCGGCCACAGGAGTGAAATTCTATCCTAGTTTGGCAAATCTGCGCCCCCTATTGGATAAATACGAGCAAAGATGTTATTTACGCTCCCTAGGGTTGCCTGTGCCTGATTTTTGGGCGATAGATAATTTATCCCCACTAGAAAATTATCCTTTTCCGCTAGTGCTGAAAGCGCGACGACACGGTTATGATGGTCAAGGAACCTTTATTATCCGCACTCCTGAAGAATTAAACGCCAAAAAGCGGCAATTAGAGCGTCTTGACTTGATGTTAGAAGCTTATATTCCCTACGAGCGAGAATTAGCCATCGTTGCCGCTAGGGGATTAACCGGGGAAATCGTCACCTATCCCGTGGTGGAAACCCATCAAGAGGAGCAAGTCTGTCACTGGGTGATTGCTCCCGCCGCTCTTAACCAATCATTACAGGCTCAAACCGAACATATCGCCCATCATCTGTTAAGTAGTTTGTCGGCGGTGGGTGTTTTCGGGATGGAATTATTTGTCACTTCCCAGGGAGAGGTATTGATTAATGAAATCGCTCCCCGTACCCATAATTCGGGTCATTACAGCCTCTCTGCCTGTCTTACCTCCCAATTTGCCCTACAACTGCAAGCAGTGGCTAATTTGCCCCTTGGAGCCACGGATTTAAAATCTGCCGGGGCAGTCATGGTTAATTTATTGGGTTTTGAGGATAGTGACGGCGATTATCGCGAAAAAAGAGCAGTTTTAGCGGCAATTCCAGACGCTCACGTTTTTTGGTACGGTAAAAAATCCCGTCCCGGTCGAAAATTAGGCCATGTCACCCTCTTAAGGGATACAAGCGATCGCTCTGAGTTATTGGCTCTAGCAAAGCAGATAGAAAAGCTTTGGTATGGTTGTTAGGGAAGTGGGGAAGTGGGGAAGTGGGGAAGTGGGGTGTGGGGTGTGGGGTGTAGGGTGTGGGGAGAATAAATAGAAATAATCTCCTATCTCCTGTCTCCTGTCTCCTGTCTCCTGTCTCCTGTCTCCTGTCTCCTGTCTCCTGTCTCCTGACTCCTGACTCCTGACTCCTGACTCCTGCCCCCAGGAAAAACTTTTTCAGCAGACCCTAATTAAAAGACATTTTTGATTGCCTCGGTCAGTTTTTGACTAATTAACTCGTTACCGTCTCGACTAAGATGAATATTATCGATATAGAGGGAATCAGGAGTAGGATGGGCTTGAAAAATGGGCAGAAAATCTAGATAAAAAATCTGCTGGTTGCTGGTGAAATCCGCTAGTCTTTGACGGGCTTTTAATTCATAATCTCGCCCCTGTTTTTGAGCTTCGCGAATGAGGGGGGTAATAGCGATAATTAAAGGGGCTTGATTAGCCTGAGCAAGGGCTTGAATTTGGGCAAGAGCGGTTAAATTATTGCCCACTCGATCGCCTCCTTCTTGCACCGGTGGTAGGGGAGGATAACGCTTAAAATATCGATCATAAAATTCGATTAAAGCTAAAGCTGGCCGGTGATCGGGATAATTAATTTCTCGTCCCACCACCGCCGAACTAGGAGCTAAAGCGAACAGATCATCGGTGTTCATTAATAACACAATCACCTGAGATTCAAAGGTGCCGAAACGTCGCAGATAGGCCGATTGATTGCGCGGTCCCCAAGAATTAGCCGAAGCATTGAGAACCTCCACTGAACCCGTCAGATTTTGGCCTAAATTTTTGGTGATTAAAGCAGCAATGGTCTCTTTTTGATCTGTCCACCAGGAGCCATTAGCGATCGAATCACCGATTAACATGATTCTCGTCGTCTCCGGAGGCCGTTGGGTTGTAATCGGATCGCTCCGCATCGAATACTGATTAACGGCGATAAAATTGGAAAAACGGCGCGTTTGTTGATTAGGAGCCAAAAGATAGCCAATTTCGGCATCAGCTTTGTAAATAAGCGGATTACCGAACCCGAAGACAATTCTTAAAATAGCCTCAAGGAGAAGGCCAAGGGCGAAAAGAACGCCTAGAATGATTAAAGACAGCCGAATGATACCAATTTCTAATAACACGGATAGATGAGAGTTCGCTAATTTATGATCCTAAAGTGTCTCATACTTTCCACATCCATCTCATGAAAAGGAGTTAAGGGCAATGTCAGACTTAAATCGTGGCATTATGAAATTCGAGGGAGCCGATAAACCGGCAGTAGTGGCGATATCGTCGATTATCGTTATCGGTAGTATTATTGCTCTGAT
>NZ_JASJFF010000291.1:0-1876 GCF_030065435.1 Microcystis sp. M53603_WE2 | reverse complement strand
CGATGATCGATACCACCTTGAAATCTTCCCCCTTGGCATCCCGGGCTAAAGCCATTCCTAACCCCGCAGAAATGCTCGTAGAGGCGTGTCCAGCCCCAAAATGGTCAAATTTGCTCTCGCAACGTTTTAGATAGCCCGCAACGCCGTTTTTTTGGCGCAGGGTGTGAAAATCGTTATAGCGACCGGTGAGGAGTTTGTGCGGATAAGCTTGGTGTCCCACGTCCCAAAGGACTTTATCTCGATCGAGATCGAGGGTCTGGTAAAGGGCGATCGTTAGTTCTACGACTCCTAACCCCGGTCCCAAATGTCCACCGGTAGCGGCGATCGTCTGGAGGTGTTTTTCGCGAATCTGACGGGCAATATCTTCTAATTGACGGAGTGATAAACCATGTAACTGGTTGGGATGAGTAATTTCACTTAGGTGCATATCGGCTTCTTTTTCAAAGTAGTTTATCCCTATACCAACTGTATAGGATTTTCAGCCTGAGATGAGGGAAAATCTAGGCTAATCTGGCCGCCGTGCGTAAAATTTGGCTGGCTAACATGGCAGCCCCAAAACCATTATCGATATTAACCACACCGATACCGACCGCGCAGGAATTGAGCATAGTTAACAAAGGAGCAATACCACCGAAACTGGTTCCGTAACCGATACTGGTGGGAACGGCGATCACCGGGCGATCAACTAATCCCGCTACCACACTTGGTAAGGCTCCTTCCATTCCCGCAACAACAATTAACACATCGGCAGCATCCAGTAGATGGCGATGATTCAAGAGGCGATGAATTCCCGCTACTCCCACATCCCAGAGACGCTGCACGGAAAAACCGCATAATTGAGCAGTAACCGCCGCCTCCTCCGCTACGGGAATATCGGCAGTTCCCGCCGTTAGGATGGAAATTGTACCTTTTGGGGGATTTTCTGGAGCGGCTGCGGCAATGGCACAGATGCGGGCTAAGGGATAATAAACTAAGTCTGTCACCTGTTCCTGTAGCTGGGCCGCTATCTCTGCTTCAATGCGGGTGGCCATAACCACGGGACTATTTTGACGCAATACACCGATAATTTGGGCGATTTGAGCGGTGGTTTTACCCGGCCCCCAGATAACCTCCGGAAATCCCGTTCTTAATTGACGATGATGGTCAATTTTAGCGAAGTCTTCCACCGGTTCAAAGGCCAGATGTTTAAGTTTATCTAAGGCTGTCTCCGGGTTAATTTCTCCCCTGGCAACGGCGGTCAGCAGCGATCGCAAATCGGCAGCATGGAACATGATCAGTTATCAATGGGAAGTGGGGTGTGGGGTGTGGGGTGTGGGGTGTGGGGAAGTGGGAGAGTGGGGAAGTGGGGAAGTGGGGAAGTGGGGAAGTGGGGAAGTGGGGAAGTGGGGAAGTGGGGTGTGGGGGGATGGGAAGGATAAATAAAAATAATCTCCTGTCTCCTGTCTCGGAGACTCCTGTCTGGGAGTCTCCTGTCCCACTGCTATTAGGAGGCCATGGTAGCTGCGGGACGGCGGCGGCGATAAGTACGATTGTTCGCTGGTTCCGTTGCCGCCGCTTGCAGGAGAAAAATCACTAGGGGTTGACTCTGTAACTCCCGTTTGATTAAACGTTGCAAAGTCGTCTCGATTTCGGCCCGCAAACCGGCCCAATCCGGGGACCCCGTGGCGGTTTTAAATTCACCGATGCGATCGCTTAAACAGCGTTCGATCGCCCGAATAATTAGCTGATTCAGCAGCGGGATTTCCACTTTTGTCACCACACCGCGCAAATTAATCTCTGGGGGTGCGCTTAATTGTCCCACACTGTTAACGAAGGATGCGATCGGAATCACACCATCGTCGGCTAACTGTTGTCTTTCCTGCATAATGTGTTCGTG
>NZ_JASJFF010001323.1:0-1680 GCF_030065435.1 Microcystis sp. M53603_WE2 | reverse complement strand
TTGTCAAGGTTCTTTGTTTGACATGAGTTAATACTATCGTCTTTTTATAGTTATGTAAAGGGGTTTTAAGGAATATTTTTTTATCAATGTTATAACTTTTACTTATATAATTGATGTTCAGGTAAACTAGAAGCAGACAAATTCTGCAAAAATAAGCAATGATACCCGAAATTACCGCAAAACTATTGGAAGCGAAGAAGGAAAAAGGCCTGAGTTTCGCTGACCTAGAAGCGATTCTAGGACGAGATGAGGTGTGGATTGCCGCTGTTTTTTACCGGCAAGCGAGCGCTTCCCTAGAAGAAGCAACGAAAATTGTGGCAGCTTTGGGATTGGGTCCGGCCTACATCCCCTCCTTAACCGAGTATCCTGTCAAGGGATTGGGTCCTGTTGTCCCCACCGACCCCCTGATTTATCGTTTCTACGAGATCATGCAGGTGTATGGAATGCCACTAAAATCGGTGATTCATGAAAAATTCGGCGATGGCATTATGAGTGCGATCGATTTTACCCTCGACGTGGATAAGGAGGAAGACCCTAAAGGCGATCGCGTTAAAATTACCATGTCGGGTAAGTTTTTATCCTATAAGAAGTGGTGAGTCCGGCCAAAGTCAACGGCAAGGAATAGAAATTCCTTGCCGCTCTTGGTATTTTTCTTAACAAAACTTAACAATTGACGGCAAAATTTTCCTTGCTTTTGTCGGCAGATTTTGGGATAATATTTTTAAAAGACTTTATTCATAATGGAAATCTAAGCAGTTGGTGATAAACACAGATATCCGATTATAAGAGAATCATAACCCAAGCCGCCGCAAAAGTCAAGGTATCTCTCCTAATTATGCTGTGAAACTTCTAATTCCTTGAGCGGTGAGGGTTTGGGGAATTATGAATTATGAATTATGAATTGGGGAGTGGGAAGACAGTAAACTGATATAGTCATTTCAGATAAGTCTGATACGCTCTAGACCGATGAAACCCTGATTAACTCTAGCATTGATATTCTCAATCTTAATTGAAATGACTATAACTGCCAATTCAGACTTCAATTGGCGATGTTATATTGAACATTTTCAAGAAGAAGGCGCACCGCAAAGCGGATCTCTGCGAGATCGCTGTTTTTTTACCGCTTATGAAACTAACATTATTGTTCCTTTAAAATCTTTGAGGATTGAGGTAGAGATGGCAGATGTTTATAACAAAGTAATCTTTAGTTAAAGCCTTAAATATGGAGCTTTTGTTATCATTAGAATATATAAATATTCGTCATTTTAAAAAAAAATTAGCGTAGGCAATGATTAATAGAAAAACTGAAGACTTGTGCAAGTTGTTGTGAACAAGTTACCTCCGCTATTCGGCGAAGATTAACCATAACGATAGCTCCAAAAAACATTATATTAACAAGAAATGGTGAATAGGGAACTCCGAAATATGAAGAAGCAGCAGATAAAAAAAGATGTGCCACAAAATATGATACTATAACAAGCAATAAATCAGTTAAAATCGTGGATATATCTAAATTTAAGCCTAGTACAGGTGTTATAGCATAACTTAGAATAGTCAAGCTAGTAAGTACCTAGGCAAAATTAATTACATACTCGCCTCCAAAATTGTCCAGCACTTTTTTAACGTAAGCGAGGAGGCTCTTTCGGTCTTTATAGGCGCTAAATTCAATCCATTCATATT
>NZ_JASJFF010001158.1:0-3370 GCF_030065435.1 Microcystis sp. M53603_WE2 | reverse complement strand
CGCAGTGCGCGAGGGGAGAAATTTTTAGCGGGAGAATGGCATTCTAATTGGGAAATTTGGCGATCTGGACAACCTTTATGGCTCGATCGATCCTGCCTGTTAGGTGGTAAAATGATCGAGGGATTTTCTGGTTTAAATGATAGCGCCCTGATCGGTACTTTAGTTTATATCGGTCAACCGGTGGGCAGAAATTTGATTGAGAAAGTGAGAGATTTTTCCCTAGAAGGAGAGATGGGAGTTACTAGCACTTTAGGAGATGGTCTTTTATGTCGTTATCGGGGTAATTCTAGCGGTGAAGTGCGACAATGGTTTCAGCAGGTTTGGCAAATTTTAAGGCGAGAAATGAGCGATCGAGAGGCAATTATTCCGCGAGTTTGGTTATCTTGGTAAAGGCGGTCAATTTTAATTTTCTCAAGTCACTTGAATGCCTGTATCGGTGATTGGGGCTATCCAAAATTGTAGATCGGGAGCGACGAGAATTTCCCGGGCCTCTTTAACAATAGTTTCCGCCACTTCCTGAGATGAACAGAGAGTAAAAACCGTTGGGCCAGAGCCTGACATCATCGTTCCCAAGCCGCCTAAATCGCCCAGAACCTGTCTTAACTCGGCTACGAGGGTAAATTCGGGTAAAACCACCTTTTCGAGGTCATTGTGGATAAATTTGCCGATAGCGGCCGGTTGTTTATGGGCGATCGCTTGTACCAAAGCCCCGGAACTCACCTGCTGACGGCGGTGATGAAAGTCCTCTGGAGAAGACAGATAGGTATCCTGAAATTTTTGTCGATAGCTTTGGTAGGCCCAGGGTGTAGAAACGGATAAATGATCGTATTTAGCTAAAATCACCCATAATCCGGTTAGAGGAGCGATCGGATCGAGAATTTCTCCCCTTCCCGTACAGATAACCGTTCCTCCTGTCACACAAAAGGAAGTATCGGATCCCAATCTTGCCGCTAAAGTTTCTAATTCCGGATGGGTTAAGCCTAATTCCCAGATTAAATCGATGCCGACTAACACCGCCGCCGCGTTGGTGGACCCCCCCGCTAAACCGGCAGCCACGGGAATATGTTTCTCGATGGTGATATCGATGCCGCCGTAATTGGCAAAGAGGCGGGGGAATTCCTTCGCCATCAAAGTGGCGGCGCGATGGGCGAGATTACTGCTATCTTGGGGGACGAGGGGATGAGAGCAAAAGAGGCGGAATTCCTGCAATCCGTTCGGCCGGAGAGTGATGCGATCGCATAATGCCACCGTCTGCATCACCATGACTAACTCGTGGAAACCATCAGGGCGATCGCCAACGATTTCTAGATATAAATTAATTTTAGCGGGGGCTAGAAGGGTATAACTGTGCATTTGTCAAGAAAAAAAATCTAAAATTTTGGCAATTGACCTAATTTTTCCGCCAAGTCAATCCATTGCGATAAACTGAGATCTTCGGCGCGAGCGAGGGGATTAATCTCTAATTGTGTCAGGATTTGGCTTAATCGATCGCTATCTAGACAATTTTTTAGATTATTGCGTAACATTTTGCGCCGGTTGGCAAAACCCCAGCTAATTAAAGTGGACAAAAAGGCCGCATTACCGACATTTTTCGGGAAAACACGGGGTAAAAGCTGAATTACCGCCGAATCCACCCGGGGAGGTGGGGAAAAGGCTCGCCGGGGGACATCACAAATCCATCGACAATCGGCAAGGTATTGAATGCGGACGCTGAGAGCGCTGTAAGCTTTGGTGGAGGGGACAGCGACTAATCTTTCGGCGACTTCTTTCTGGACCAAGAGGGTAATACTCTGGTAAGGGGGGGTGAAGGGATGGGCGATCGAACCGAGCAGCTTTTCCAGGATCGGACCGGTGATATTATAGGGAATATTAGCCACTACTTTATTAACTGGCGGCAGTTGCTCGGGTTTAAGGGTAAGAAAGTCGCCTGGGATGAGATGAAAGTTATCTTGTTGGCCAAATTTTTTATTTAAAATTGTCCATAGATATCGATCGATTTCTACAGCGACAACCAATTGAGCGCCATCGAGAAGACGACGGGTTAAAATGCCTGTACCCGGTCCGATTTCTAATACCCGATCCTCTGATTGTAAATCAGCAGCGCTGATGATGCGATCGAGTATCGATTCATCTTTTAACCAATGTTGTCCAAAACGTTTACGCGGTTGAATTTTCATACGTTTATCCTGAATGTCAGCTTGTCCTTGACAATAACACTCCTGAAAATATCGGCCATGCGATCGATAACCGCATCAATTATCATAGAGCCTAGGCAAAGATAGCAAAAAAATTAGAAACAATGTCAGATTTGAACGATGTTTTCGCAATTGTAGCAGGAGCGGTTCCAGGGGCGTTATCTCGTTATCATATTACCGAATGGACAAAAGCGAAATTCGGCTTGCACTTTCCATCTGGAACCTTTATTATTAATTTAACTGGCTGTCTAGCTATCGGCTTTTTTTGGGCTATTTTACCCAGTGTTCCCTTTTATTCCCACCAACTAGATTTAATGGTGAGAACGGGATTTTTAGGAGCTTATACCACCTTTTCTACCTATAGTTTAGATATCCTGATCCTCTGGCGCAATCAGCAAAATTTTCTCAGTCTTTTTTTTGCCGTTGCTAGTATAATTTTCGGATTGATTGCCGTGAGAATCGGGGCAGCTATTGCCCAATTTTTTCTAGGTTAAGTAGGTAGGCGTTAAAAACTATCAGATGCCCCCCTTATCAAGGGGGGATTAAGGGGGGATCGAACCTAAAATCCATTTTAAATTTAATTATAACCAGCTACTTAATTCTCCAATTTATTTACTATTGAAGGGCAGGAGAGACAGCATGAATTTTTTCAGGGGTCGTTATGGTTTATTCGTGGCGATTGGGGCTATTTTTGGGGCTTTAAGTCGTTTTTATATTGCGGAATTAATTGACAGTATCTTTGGTCAAGAATGGGGATTTTGGGCGACATTTTTTGTCAATGTTTCTGGCTGTTTAATTATTGCCTATATCTTTACTATGGTTAAGGAAAATATTCGTATAATTGCCCCAGAATTAGGATTGATGATTGCCACGGGTTTTTGTGGTTCCTATACAACTTTTTCCACCTATAGTTTGGAGGTCAACAAGTTTTTAGAGCAGGGAAACTTAACTTTCGGTTTAATTTACTGGTTGGGCAGTGTTCTTGGGGGGATGATTGCGCTTAAAATTGGAGTTATTTTAGCAAGAACGGGTTTTCCTAGATGAATTATTAAGGGCGCAAAAACAGATAAATATCTCTCAAACTTTACCCTGTCTTCACTTGCCATTATTAAGGGAAACTTAATTATCTTAACCTGATTATTACTAAACCTTAATCTTAGTCAAGATTTAAGCTT
>NZ_JASJFF010000675.1:0-3186 GCF_030065435.1 Microcystis sp. M53603_WE2 | reverse complement strand
TGAGGGGGCCAATTACCTAATTTTCAGGGAAAAAGTCCAGGAATTTTCCCCCTGATCACTCCCATGCCCGGTACTTTTTGATTGACAAAAAGTCTAAAAGTCTTACCCAACAAGGTTTTTAGATTTATTCAGCAAACCCTAAGTAGGGTCTGCTGAAAAAGTTTATTGGTGGGGTTAGGAGTCAGGAGAGTTAGGGATAAGATTTCTACTACAAAAATCTGCCTAAATCGAATTCCGTTGTGGCAGTAATTTCTCGAAAACGTTCCTGACTGATAATTAACAATAATCTTTCAGTATAATCCACCGCACCGCGCAATTCTCGTTCTAATCTTGCTAAACCGGCGTTGGCATATTCCTCGAAAATTGTCACTCGCAAAGCTTCCGAATCTACCCCGTGGGGAGAAAGAATTTTCGTGTCTTGGAATTCATTGACTGCCAATAATTTGATTAGGGTATCGTAGCCACGAGAAATAAAAATTTCTAGGTTAATAGGTGAGGGTTCCTTCGCTACATTTTCTATCGCCACCCTCTCCTGATATTTTACCCCTAAAGCCGCCGCAAAAGCGATGACATCAGCATAGGTTTGAAAGGGGCCAATTCCCTGATTAAAATTAACTAAGGACTGGACAAATTCCCCTTTATCTCTAGCAATACGCACTCGATGAATGGACATATTTATCAAGCAAAAAGTAAAAAAGTTTACAAAATTCAGGAGATAGAAGTTATCAGTATCTATGAACTATTTTATCTATCCCCTACCCGCTATAACTGCTTTAAGGATAAGTTTTAATTAGTCCTTTAGCTTGGTAAACATGAAATTGTTCGATGGTGACACCACCGCGCTTGATCGGAATGACAGCTACTTTAGTTATATCTTGGAAATAGGGACGGTAGCGATCGATTATTTCCGGTCTTTCTAGAGAACTATTTGTAGTAATTAATAAACCATTTTTACCGATCCATTCTTGAGGATTAAACCAAATTTGATAACCCCTTTGATCGTTGTTAAAACAGGTGACGGGAATAGGAACTAGGGGATAAAGGGCCATATCTAGCCATGCTGTCACATAAAAACTATGGGTAAAAACGAAGCTAGAATCTTTTAAGAGTGCTAATAATTCGGGCGAATTAGCAAAGCCTTGGCGCAGTTGATTGATATCGACAATTTCCCGAGAAGGGTCTTGTTCTGGGGCAATAATTCCCCCAAAAATTGCGTATTGACTAGGTTTTTGGAAAGTGCCAAAAGTAACGTGAAGCATTGCTATAGATAAAATAGTAACGATAAAAATTCCCGATCCCCATAACCATCTTTTTACCCAGATTCGAGAAGATTGCTGCCAAGTATTGACCTTTTCTCCTAATAAAATTGTACAGGACCAGAACCCAGGTAAAATCCAACTAGGGGCGAGATAATGGGAAGCACCCACATAAAGCATTCCCAGGATTAAGGGCAGAGAAACCGAGAGAATTAACCATTTTTTTAGTGATTCTTCTTCTCGATGAAAAAATCTTTTTTTCGAGATAAAGTTAGGAATTTGTTCGGCAAAGCTTTTAAATGTCACCCACCACATCGGCAGACCGAAAGGAGGAAACATCGTGGCGATACTAATGCCAACAACCGAGAGAATACCAAGAATATTAAAGGTTTTCGTTTCTCCAGAAAAACGGTCTTCTAAATGAAAGCGAAAGGAAATCCAATCATGGTTAATATTCCAGTAGATAATCGGCAATAAAGTTATCAAAAAGAGAATAAATCCTAATCCTAACCAGGGCGATCTAAATACAGGCCAATAGCGGGGAGTGGTCAGACAAAATAAAACTAAACCAAAGCCCAAAATAAAGCCGTGATATTTACTTAAAACCGCCAATCCTACGGCAAGTCCAATATAAGCGAGACGATAGCTAGGATGATAGTTTTTTTCCCGAATTGGCCAGAATTCTTGGGCAGCTAAATAGACTGTTAATGACCAAAAAAAGATTAAAGGACTATCTGGCTGCGAGAGAATCCCGAAGACGATCCCATAGATGGGGATGAGAGTGGCGATCGCTAAAGTCATTCTGGCGACCGGCAGACTGAACAATTTTAAAGCCGTCAGATACAGCAAGCAGAGGCTGCCAGTATAGAGCAGGAGAGTCCCGAAGCGAATGGTAAATTGATTGACTAATCCGGTGATCCAAGTCCCAAAACCCGTGGAAATCGCTACTATTGGCGGATGATCGAAATAACTCCAATCTAGATTATGGCTGTAAACATAATAATAGGCTTCATCGTAACCGGGATAAAGCCCCAAGGCGATGATTATTCTAAACAGGAGTCCACCGATGAGCAGATAAACGGCCATGCGATCGCTAAGTATTTTCGTCAAAATTCTTACCTCATTTCATCGCTAAAACTGATGTTAGAGACGGGAGATTTTTGGGGTTGCCAGATTCGAGATTTGTGCATCTATGGCAAGGTTAGATTTAAGTGTGATCTTTAGTTACTATATCACCAACTCTGTCATCTCTTAGCCCTTGGCTATCAGCAAACTCTCCCGATTCGTTGCTGATTGGCGATCTGAAAGAGGATTAAGAGAACGGGGAACGGTAAAATGATGTTAAGTAAGTGTTTGTAATTAGGGTTTGCTGAATAAATCTAAAAACTCTGTTGGATAATACCATTTTTCATAAGTAATGGCAGAGATGGTTAATCGCCCTCACCCCCCCCTGCCCCCCCGACATCGGGTTGGTGGCGCAAATAAGACTATGATAAACTAGAATACAATAGCTATTCTAAATCAATAAGAATATGCACATCATCAGCCGTAAACAACTGCGGCGATTTTCTGGAAAACACGCCGATGCTGTTAATGCCATTAATACTTGGTATAAAATTGCTAGTAAAGCAGAGTGGAAAAACCTGGCTGAAGTTCAAGCTGTGTATTCTCAAGCAGAAGCCGTTGGTAATTTCACGGTCTTTAATATCAAAGGTAATCCCTATCGTTTAATTGTAGATAGCGTTTACAAAGACCAAGTAATTTACATCAAGTACATTTTGACTCACGGGGAGTATGACAAAGATGAGTGGAAAAATGACCCTTACTTTAAACCGTGATACCTACGGAAGGTTACTAGCCGAGTATCTACCAAAAGTAATAGAAAACGATGCAGAAAACGAACAGGCTATTAACCTAGCTGAGGCCTTAT
>NZ_JASJFF010001185.1:0-2524 GCF_030065435.1 Microcystis sp. M53603_WE2 | reverse complement strand
GAAGGCGAAATTAAGCTCAATTTCCAGGGCGCAGCTGGTCAAAGTTTCGGAGCCTTTAATTTACCCGGTGTCAATCTCCATTTAGAGGGAGAAGCTAACGATTATGTGGGTAAAGGCATCTACGGCGGCGAAATTGTCATCTTACCGCCCCAAAACGCCAATTATCAGCCCGAAGATAACGCTATTATCGGTAATACCTGTCTCTACGGGGCCACCGGTGGGGTATTATACGTTAATGGTCGCGCTGGTGAACGCTTTGCTGTTCGCAATTCCACTGCAAAAGCGGTTATCGAAGGGGCCGGGGATCACCTCTGTGAATACATGACCGGGGGGGTAATTGTCGTGCTTGGTTCCGTCGGTCGCAACGTCGGCGCCGGGATGACGGGAGGATTAGCTTATATCCTTGATCCCTCCCTACCGGAGAAACTCAACCCCGAAATTGTCAAGATTCAACGGGTTGCCACGGCTGCCGGTGCGGAACAGTTAAAATCTTTAATTGAGGCCCATGTAGAACGCACTAATAGCCCCAAAGGTAAGTTAATTTTAGCTAATTGGGATAGCTATCTCGGTCAATTCTGGCAAGTAGTCCCTCCCTCGGAAGCGGATAGTCCCGAAGCGCAAATTAGCGCGGAGAAAACCTTAACTTCGGTGTAATTTCTTTGGGGTGCGTTACTCTTGGTTAACGCACCCATTGATTAATTTTTTGACTGCGGAGTTGATTAATGGCCATGCTGCCCATCCCCACCACCTATACTAGCTATACCCAAGCACAAGAACATTTTCTTCAGGTTTTAGAACAAGTAGAACTGGGAAACTCGATCGTTATTGTCCAACGTCAGGGTCATCATGATGTGGCCTTGATTGCTGCTGACGAATTATCCGCTTTATTAGAAGAAGTTTATCTTTTGCGCTCTCCAGCTAACGCTCAACGACTTTTTCAGTCCTTAAATTGGTCACAAGAAAGATTATCTCAGACAGCTGCCACCACTTCTCTAGAAGAATTACGTCAAGAATTGGAGACCGAGATTGAGCAAGAAAAAGCCGCAGAAGTCTGAAACCGAAATTGTGCGAGTTTTTACTCAATTATACCTAATCTAGTATCTCCAAATTGATTATATGGGGACATATTAACCTTAATTATTTAGACTACAGTTTTTATCGCTGCATAAGTCGGAACATTTGCTAAAATTTAGGATATATTCACTTTGGCTATCTTTGATGTCATAATTTGGCAATGACAAACGAAAAACTCAGATTTATCGATCTTTTTGCTGGTATTGGAGGGTTTAGATTAGCTTTTGAGAGCGTTGGTTATGACTGTGTATATTCTTGTGAAATAGACGAAAACTGTCGAAAAGTAGGAAAACGAGCCAGATTTAGAGATACAAGGGGAACTCTATTTTTTCCCATCTGCGAAATAGTAGAATTAAAGCAAGACAATCAATCAATATTTAGCATCTTCTTAACCTGATCTAGAGAATAAGTTTGACTATCTTTTTCTTCTTCTTTTGCTTGTATTAAATCTTCCAAATCCTCTAAGTCTTCTAAGATTTCTTTAATTTTCATAAACTCCTCATAAGTTAAAACAGCAAATTCTTTTTTGCCATTTTTGATTAAGAATTCAGGATGTAATTCAATCATTGTTTTCTCCTTAATTTAATTGTAGATATTTTGTCGATGTTTAACACGATAAATCACTAAAGTGATTTCTTCAACCTCAAATAGAATTCGATAGTTACCCACCCTTAAGCGATAATTAGGCGTAAAATTCTTTAATTGCTTGACATCTCCTTGTAAATTATCCGTAAACCAGAAGTTTTTTTCTGGTTTACGGATAATGGATTCCAGAAATTTAACCGTTACTTCAAGCTAAGTCTGCTAAAATCCTGATGATCCCCTCACCCAGTCAGCTACTGCCAAGGCTAAGATAATGTTAACGCTCCCCCCCAATTAGGGTTTTTTAGGCGATCGCATTTTAAAATTTTGTTTCATGTAAGGCGATCGCCTTTGGGAATTTCAGTTCACATAAAGGCGATCGCACTAAATTTAAATTAAAGTGTGAACATCAATACTGGCTAGACCACCCTCATTAAAGGCTTTAGCCAAATCACCTTTGCCATCTCCATTAAAATTGCCAGATAGCCATTGTTGAGCATCCCAAAACCCACCTTGACGAGTCGCCCATCGCTGCATGGAGAAACCACTGCCATTGGAAATGTGGACATCAATACTAGCTAGACCACCCTCATTAAAAGATTTAGCTACGTCATCTTTTCCATCTCCATTAAAATCACCCACTACCCATTGTTGAGCATCCCAAAACCCACCTTGACCAGTTGCCCATCGCTGCATGGAGAAACTGCTGCCGTTAGAAACATGAACATCAATACTAGCTAGACCACCCTCATTAAAGGATTTAGCGACGTCATCTTTTCCATCTCCATTAAAATCACCCACTACCCATTGTTGAGCATCCCAAATCCCACCTTGACCAGTTGCCCATCGCTGCATGGAGAAACTGCTG
>NZ_JASJFF010000074.1:0-1200 GCF_030065435.1 Microcystis sp. M53603_WE2 | reverse complement strand
TTGTGGGAGCACAATGGAAAGCAGAGAATGTTCCTCAGTATTTGAAGCTACGTTGTGCTTATCTCAACGGCGATATTGCCTGAGTATTTTTACTCATTGCAAAACTGGGATGCTCCCAACATTGGGAATCTTCGCTAACATTCCTCAACTGGTCCGACCAGAGCGGCATCGCACCTAAACTCACAGTTTCAATCCATGGGCATGGTGCGTTCCCCAAAAATCGATCGGTGGAGCGGTAGAAGTTGCATTAGGGAACGCACCCTACAAGATCGGCGATCGCACTGCGTATGTTGTCTGCACTTCATGGAATTGGAGTCATTATTCTAGATACGGAAAACCCTTCTGAAAGTGAGATATTTTTACCAGCAAAATCTAGGGCAGAAATTGACTGGCAATCAGTGAATCGTATTGTGGTTGAAAATGATGATTTTAAAGATTATATTGAGCTAGTTTCAACTTATTACCAAACTGGAAGAATTAGAAGTCGGGATTGGAATAAAATTTGATAGATTTTCATAATCCCCGACCTTGATGATTAAAACCCTTAACCGTTTGTTCGGATATCTACTAGGGTACTGCCAACAATCTCTTTTAAGGAGACTGATCACAGAAGCTTTCTAGACTTCTAGCAAAGATTCTTAGATCTGACTGCACTTTGTCACAAAATTTCACTATTATTTCGGGTGCGGTGATTTGTTATAGCGGTTTTCAGTCTAATAAGGTATGGTAAATCCCTTGTTATGCCGCTGCAATCCTTGTTTTCAAATACAAAAATATGAATCTGCCTGTTATTGATGTGCCTCCATATACGCTCGTAGCAATTGATTGATCTGTGTTTGATAGCCACGCCCTTGAGACTTAAACCACTCTAATACATCGCTATCAATGGGGAGTGTAACTTGAGCCTTGGCTTTTGTAGCAGGTAAACCCCGCCGCACTACCGCCTTAGCAAACATTTCTGGCGTAATCTCTGGACAATCTGATAAATCAATATCTTCATCGCTCATCGCATCCAATCGTTGCCAATCAGTTTGAGAGTTGCTCGAAGTAGGTTCGTTATTCATATTTCGTCGCTTTTCTTGCAGAAATAATACGGGTGCAATCCTCACGTTCTGTATGGACAACGGCAATCACTCGCCCTTGCAACAAACCGAATGTGACAAAACGCTGCTCTCCATAACCGTAACGATCGTCCTCAAC
>NZ_JASJFF010000233.1:0-4247 GCF_030065435.1 Microcystis sp. M53603_WE2 | reverse complement strand
ACGACGATAACCGTAGGGTGCTTTTCCGGGGGGAGGCAAAGCTTGCAGACGATTGTGAGCGTGACCTGCTTTTAAACGATTACTTAGTTCGTTTTTTGATATTTCTTGCAGAATCTTGGCAAAATTCAGCTTATAATCTGGGTCTTCTAGGGCAATTATATCTATGTCGAGGGCTTCTAAGGATTGTAAAATTTTGCTAACTTCTGTGCCATTGTCTCCCAATTCTGCTAGGCGACGTAGGATCAGCAGTCGGGGGGGAGTCCCTTGACAATCGCGGAGCAGTTGCTGCCGTTGTGAGCGATCGCCAAAATCCTGATACACTTGTTCGGGAGAATGGTCCCAAATCGAGGCATCGGGGGGACTATCAAGCAGGGGATTGGTATAGGTGTAGGCGATAATTTTCATGTTTTGCCGAAATCCTGGTATAGATAAGCTGTACTGCCTTGAAACCGCGTCTTGAAAAGTTTAGTACAAATGCTCGAACTACCTCTCCCCGCTCCCAACTCCGGCACTCATAGACAGTCTTAACCAGTAATTTAGATAGGGTTTGCTGAAAAAGCTTTTCCTGGGGGCAGGGTGTGGGGTGTGGGGTGTGGGGTGTGGGGTTTTACCGATTTTGAGGTAGTCAATTACCTAATTTTCAGGGAAAAAGTACCTGAATTTTCCCCCCGATCCCCGCAACGGCTGGCACTTTTTGAGGAAAAAAAAGTCTAAAAGTCTTATCCAACAAGGTTTTTAGATTTATTCAGCAGACCCTAGATAGTCAACAGCTTACCTGCGGGCGAATGGAAAAGGAATTTCTGCCCATCTCCCTAACCCCCGCCAGCTGGCGATCGTTCCGCTAGACTTGGCAATTTCTAGGCCGGGCGCGATTCGTCTAGGGAGAGGGTAAAGAGCGAAGGAAAACCGTGAGTATGGCGGTAATAATCGCGACGGTTACGGGGATAATCAGCGATTTCGCCCCTTTTAAATCGGATATATCCTTAACTAGCCCCGATTGTTCGTTTTCTAGCCTTTCTAACCGCTTATCCATTCCCTCGACTTTCTCGATTAATTTTGCCTGTCCTACCTCTAGTTTTGTCAGGCGATCATCGATTCGATCGATCTTTCCCTCGATCCGCGTCAGGATGGCTTCTAGGGAATAGGTGACGGTTTCTCCCGATTGACTCATAAACTAAATTCCTTGTTGCGGGGGATACTTCGCATTCTATCACTCCCGAAAGATGGCAGAATTACCAATCCAGAGGCAACGGCAACGATTATCAGCCTACAATATTACTAGGCGATCGAATAATCTCCGAAATTCAGATGAGTCAATTAAGATCTATTTCTGGGAAAAAGTTCGCCAAAATTTGAGAACGTCATTGAGAATTCAAGGTAGCCATCACATTTACTGTATTACTCGTTCAGACTGTCTATGAACCATCGTCAACAATTAATTCAAGAACTCGAACAAGCACCTGATGATCTAATAGAAACCGTGTTAGATTTTTTACATCGAGTTCAGGCAACAGGCAACAATCATCCTCTGGCCAAGTTTTCAGGCATTTTAAGCGATTCAGAGGCACAAGAACTACAACAAGCCATTAAAACAGAATGTCGTCAGGTAGATGTCAATGAGCGGTGAAATGGATTGCTGCTCAATGTATAGAAAATAATTGGGTATTGGTGACAGATGATACTGATTTTAATTATGTAGATGGACTGATTTTAGAACGTTGGTAAGGAGCGCATCACCTACAAAAACAGCCTACAATATTACTAGGCGATCGAATATTCCCGGAAATTCAGATGAGTCAATCCCCCGTCACCAATTCCCTAGAAATTATCCTGACAAATATCACGGAAAAATTAGACTCTTTACAGAAAGATTTCACCGATCTAAAAGTAGATATGGCCGAGGTGAAAACCGAACTCAAAAGTATTGATAGGCGATTGGAAAAAGTAGAGGGAACACAGAACGCTTTAATTAAGGATGTATCGGACCTTAAGGGAGCAAAATCGTTGATTATTCCCGTGGTAGTGGCAGTATTAACCAGTATTCTGACTCTGCTGGTGCGATCGATCCCTAATCCTTAAAAGTTTCCCCGTTTGTATAGTAAATTCGTAGGTCGGGTTGAGGCAACGAAACCCGACATAGATCCTCGGTGGTTGGGTTTCACTCTGTTCAACCTAACCACCGGCAACTTATCCCTCGTTCCGACGACTTTTAACCCCCAGTAATCCCAATCCGAACAGGGACAAAGCCGCGATCGCACTAGGTTCGGGAGTGCGGGCCACCGGACCGGTTATCTCGGTTGCGTTGATCTGGAAACTGTTGAGAACGCTACTGGGAAAGAAACTCGCTCCACTACCAAACCTGGCTCCCGAGAACGTGGCGATGCCCGTCGGGGTTTGAATCGTACTAGAAGCGCTCCAGAGGAAATCTCCACTGGTACTGGTAACGTATAACCAGTATTTAGTACCGGCGGTAAACGTGAAGGGGCCAGTGGGAGTGAAGGTGTAGTCAAAATTTCCCGCTCCTTGAGGGGTGGGATTGGTGAAACTGGCGAGGACGGTACTGCCCGGATCGCTACCCCCGACATCATTGCGGATCTGGACTAGGGGAGTCTCTCCTGGATCGTAGCCACTGAGTCGCAGGATGGCGTTGTCGAGGCTGTAATTGTTACCCGCGGGCAGGGTAAAGGCGAGTGCTTTTATTTCAGTAGTGCTCAAAAAAGTACCACCATCATCATTGGCTTGCGGTAGATTCCCGATGATAACCGCCGCGCGGACAGGGTTTACCCCCCCCCCTATTAGTACAAGTGAACTACTAATGCCCGCTAACACCAAAGAAATTGGTAAGGTTTTCATGATTTCTAAAAAAGTTCAGAAAGATTGCCTTAATTCTATAGCAGCCGTCTCTTCTTTACGACCATTGATTATTTATAGTTATCATTTACCGTCTGGTATGATATTTAATTCTATAGGGTGTTGACAAAAGGGCTAGAAAGTGGTAAGCAACATCGGGCAGTTTCTGGTCGTGCCAAGTGCGATTCCTTTAGGGAGAGGGTAATAGGTCCTCGGTGGTTGGGTTTCACTCCGTATTAACCCGAAGTGATATTTTTTCATCAAAAAAAACTCGATCGCTTAATTGCGATCGAGTCAAGAAAAAACAGACTAATTAGGGCTTGCTGAATAAAGGTGAAATGTAGGCAAGGTAAGGGTTTTGTGGCTTTTCTCGCGAAACAGGTGCAAGATTTTGAGAGAATCGTGCTTCAAAACCTTGCGTCTTCATCGGCCCGCGTCCTGTAGGGGCGAAGCATTCGGATAAAAAATCTACGGTTTCACCGATAGGTTATTGCCCGAATGCTTCGCCCGTACTTTTTCAGCAAACCCTATGTATTTGTAGAACCGATTTAGGTACGTTTTGTCCAGTATAGACCCACGAATCCGAGGAGAAGTAATCCAGTCGTCAGCGAAGGTTCTGGGACTGAAGCCACATTAGACCACTTAGCGGTAAAGCTGAAGTTATTAACATTAATGGGCTGTGGAAAAGTTAGTGTGAAGTCAAACTTGGAAAGCCCAGCGGTCAAGCCAGTACCCTGGGGATCGTTGAAAGTGATTACACCCCCCGGAAGCATCCTGTATTGCCATGTATATCGAATGAATTCTTTTTGTGTAATAAAGTTTTTGCAGACAATTACTACGGGATTGGTGTTGATATAAGTTGCATACTGGCCTGGTGGACAGGCATTGGGGACACTAACGGGATCTGGATTGAAAACAGCAGGATTGGTCAAACTAAAGGAAAAGCTTTTCGCGTTGCCAATGTCAACACCAGAAGGATTGAATGTACCTGAACCAGACGAAAGTGTGAAGGTTGTGCCATCAAACGCAAAAGAATGGCCGAGGGGATCCACACCGCTGGCACCCCCAGAAAACTCGATATCCCTAGCCTGTACGGACTGACCGAGTAAAACAGATGCCATAGCACATAACAATAGACGGTAATCAAGCATTTTCAGTCAACTCCCTTGAAACTTTACTCTAGATCAATTATGCAATCCATTTTAAGTGAAAATTATAAAATTGCTACCGACCGCAACACATTTTCGTAATTAGTCAGGTTCTTCGTTACTTGGTATGGTTCGATAGGGGGGCATAAATCGACTAAATCCTTATCTGGCAAGAGACTTAATTGATTAGTTCGCTCTAGAGCAAAAACAATTGACAAAAATCGCTAAATGCTTTTCTATATAAGGGTT
>NZ_JASJFF010000525.1:0-2169 GCF_030065435.1 Microcystis sp. M53603_WE2 | reverse complement strand
CAGATCCCGGAGTGATCGGGTGGAAAATTCCGGGACTTTTTCCCTGAAAATTAGGTAATTGACCCCCTCAAAATCGCTAAAACCCTACACCCTACACCCTACACCCTACACCCCACACCCTGCCCCCAGGAAAAACTTTTTCAGCCAACCCTAAATAGCGATCGCTTTTATTGATAACCCTCTGGAGAGGCGAGGAAAAACGCGATCGCTCGCCGACAGGAAAGTTTTCCGCCAGGGCTAAAGGTCGAGGTCGCTTTTGAAGGGAAAGTCCCGCAAAAAAGACATTCCCACTCACGGATATTTAACGCTTTCTTGCCACCAATATTCCCACAACGCCGAACTTCGATGACAGGAGAAGAGATGAGGATGCCTACTCGATTAAATTTTTCTAGGGAGCGGTTTTCTCTACCCGGGTTAAAGCGCCTGCGATCCTATCGCTCGGCCTGGTTGCGGGGAGATATCATTGCGGGGATCACCGTGGCAGCCTATCTCGTTCCCCAATGTCTGGCCTATGCGGAACTGGCCGGAGTACAACCGATCGCCGGATTATGGGCGATCCTACCGCCGCTGCTCATCTATGCCCTGCTCGGTTCCTCACCACAACTCTCCGTCGGGCCAGAATCGACGACGGCAGTAATGACCGCCGCCGCTATCATGCCCCTCGTCGCGGGAGATAGTAGCAACTACGCCAGTCTGTGCAGTCTATTAGCCCTACTCGTGGGGAGCGTCTGCTGCGTCGCCGCTTTCGCCCGGTTGGGGTTTCTCGCCGATCTCCTCTCCAAACCGATCCTCGTCGGCTACATGGCCGGAGTAGCGGTGATCATGATCGTCGGTCAGTTGGGAAAAATTAGCGGGATGTCACTGAAAGCGGAATCGCTTTTCGGACAGATCGGGGAATTTTCGGGACATTTATCCGAGATTCACCCACCAACTCTGATTCTCGCCGCCGCTGTTCTAATTTTCCTGCTAGTGGTACAACGTCGCTTTCCCAATGCCCCCGGCCCTTTACTCGCGGTTCTACTGGCGACATCGGCAGTATATTTGTTCGATCTGAACGAGCGAGGCATCGCCGTGATCGGGGAAATTCCCGCCGGTTTACCGAGTTTGAAAGTACCGAGAGGTTTTTCTTCCCAGCAGCTCGTCTATTTACTCTCCTCGGCCATCGGTATCGCCCTCGTTGGCTATTCCGATAACGTCTTGACCGCCCGCGCCTTCGGGGCGAAAAACAACTATCGCATCGATGGCAATCAGGAATTACTCGCCCTGGGAGCGGTGAATATCGGTAACGGCATCATGCAAGGCTTTCCCGTCAGCAGTAGCGGCAGTCGCACGGCGATCGGCGATTCTCTGGGCAGTCGATCGCAACTGTTTTCCCTCGTGGCTTTTCTGATCGTGATTTTGGTACTTTTGTTCTTGCGCCCGCTGCTATCCCTGTTTCCGAAAGCGGCCCTGGGGGCGATCGTGATTTACGCCGCGCTCCGTCTGATCGAGATCTCGGAGTTCAACCGTCTGCGTTGTTTCAAAACCAGCGAGTTCCGATTGGCGCTCGTCACCATGTTCGGTGTCCTGGCCACCGATATCCTCGTCGGGGTGGGCGTTGCCGTGGGGTTATCGGTGGTCGATCTGTTCGCACGGCTGATGCGACCACACGATGCGGTTTTGGGGGAAGTGCCGAATCTGGCGGGCCTGCACGACATCGAGGATTGGCAGGGCGCGACGACGGTCCCCGGATTGGTTCTCTACCGTTACGACGCGCCCCTCTGTTTCGCCAACGCCGAGAATTTTCGGAAACGGGTAATAGCGGCGATCGAGGCGGAGAAAGTCCCCGTCGAGTGGTTCGTTCTCAACGCCGAAGCGATTCTAGATATCGATATTACGGCGGTCGATATGTTGAAAGAATTACATCGAGAATTAATCGGTAGTGGTATTACTTTTGCCATGGCGCGGGTGAAGCAAGATTTATATCAGCAATTAAAAAAAGGAGACCTATCCGAGACGATCTCGACCGAACGTATTTATCCAACCCTAGAGGAAGCGATCGAGGCGTTTCATCGGAAATTTTGGGTCTGAAACCCCGCCGTTCTAGGTTGGCTTTACGTTAGAATTAAAAGGCCAGTCTCGAAAACCAAGTGGACGGCGCAGCACCTTGAAAACTCGGCTTAGGGGGTT
>NZ_JASJFF010000376.1:0-1873 GCF_030065435.1 Microcystis sp. M53603_WE2 | reverse complement strand
CTGACTCTACTTGAGGGGATTATTACTAATCCGAGTGAGAGAGTTTCTCAATTACCTTTGTTAACTAAAGTTGAACAACAACAGTTATTAATTGACTGGAATAATACTGAGGTAGATTATCCTGCTGACAAGTGTATTCATCAGTTATTTGAAGAACAGGTAAAACGCACACCCGAAGCGGTAGCAGTTGTATATTCAGAGCAACAATTAACCTACAATGAGTTAAATTGTCGAGCTAATCAGTTAGCACATTATTTGCAGTCTTTAGGAGTAAAACCTGAGCAATTAGTGGGGATTTGTCTTGAACGTTCTTTAGACATGATTGTGGGGTTATTAGCGATATTAAAAGCGGGTGGTGCTTATGTTCCTCTTGACCCAGAATATCCAACTGAGCGTTTACTGTATATCCTCCAAGATGCTCAAATTAGAGTTCTGTTAACCCAAAAACATTTAATCGCAGGACTTCCAAAACACCAATCAGAAATCGTTTGTTTAGATACTGACTGGTCGTTTATCACTCAAGCACAGGAATCAAATCCCTGCTGTGAAGTTCAACCGGAAAACTTAGCTTATGCAATCTACACTTCAGGTTCAACAGGAAAGCCAAAGGGAGTGATGATTCAGCACTCCTCCGTTGTCAATCTTGCTCACGGACTGCATGAAGCTATCTATGCTCACCATCAGATTTCCCCATTGCGAGTCAGCATCAATGCCTCTTTAGCTTTTGACGCTTCTGTGCAACAAATTATTCAACTGATATATGGTCATAGCCTGAACATTGTGCCAGAAAAGGTGCGATTTGATAGCCATGCCATGTTATCCCACCTGCGGCAGCAAAAAATAGATGTATTGGATTGCACACCATCGCAACTGAGGCTACTAATTTCAGTAGGATTGCTAGAAAGTGACAATCATCCTCAATCTGTCTTGGTGGGAGGAGAAGCCATTGATGAATCTATGTGGGCTACTTTGGCCAAGGCTGAAAACATTAATTTCTATAACGTTTATGGCCCGACAGAATGCACTGTGGATAGCACGATATGTTTGATCACAGCTAACCTCAAACCAGTGATTGGTCGTCCCATTGCTAAGGTAGAAACCTATATTTTAGACGAATATTTGCAACCTGTTCCTGTTGGTGTGCCTGGGGAATTACACATAGGCGGTGCGGGATTAGCGAGAGGCTACCTCAATCATCCAGAGTTAACCAATGAAAAATTTATCCCTCATCCCTTCCATCAGGAAACAGAAAGCAGATTATATAAAACGGGAGACTTAGGGCGTTATTTACCCGACGGTAATATTGAGTATTTAGGACGCATTGACAATCAAGTAAAAATTCGCGGTTTCCGCATTGAATTGGGAGAAATTGAAACCGTTCTTAGTCAGCACAGTGCGGTCAAAACGGCTGTTGTAATTGCTCGGGAAGATGAGACAAATCAGAAACGTTTAGTCGCCTATATTATTCCCCAAATAGAGATTATTTCCCCTCCAAAAGAGCAAAATTCGCTTAATATTACTCAACTGCGGCAATTCCTGAAAGCTAAGTTACCAGAGTATATGATTCCTAGTGCCTTTGTCATTTTGGAATCCCTACCCTTAACGCCTAATGGTAAAATCGATCATCGTGCTTTACCGGCTCCCGAATTCCAAAGCCAAGAGCAGTATATTGCGCCGCGTAACCCCATTGAAGAGATATTATCCTCGATTTGGGCAAAAGTATTAAAAGTTTCACAGGTGGGGATTCACGACAACTTCTTTGAGTTGGGTGGACATTCATTATTAGCAACGCAACTAATTTCGCGCATCCGTGAGGCTTTTCAGGTAGAAATGCCCTTACGCGAGTTATTTGTTGCACCGACAATCGCCGAAT
>NZ_JASJFF010000949.1:0-1863 GCF_030065435.1 Microcystis sp. M53603_WE2 | reverse complement strand
TATCACTGCTCCCGCTCTCTTTGCCATGGAGGAAAATCCCTATATAGAAGTGTTAATCGAACGGGAATTTAGTCAGGAAGGAGACATCGAAAAAGCTCTTGATTTTATTCACTCTAGCCAAGGTATTCCTCGCTCAAAAGAATTAGCATCTCAATACGGACAAAGTGCCTTAAAACACCTTGACTGTTTAGCTTCTTCTCCCTCAAAAGAGGTGCTAATCGAGCTAGTAGATTACGTTTTGAGCCGAATTTATTAGGGAATAATAGTTCTCGCCGTAGCAATAGTCCAAGCATCGACTAATAATAAAAATAGGGTGAGAGTAAAAAGAATTCCATACATCCAAGGCTGAGAAAGGGGGCGAATATCAGTCATATCCAAGTTAGTTTTTTCCTCGATTATTTTGACCATGCGATTAAATCCCGCTACTCGCATCGGTAATAAATAGGCTTTTTCTGCGGAGCGATCAAGGAAATAATAAACTAAACCACCCTGTCCTGTACTGCGACATTTAAGTTCTTTTATATCTGTCCAATTTAACCACCAACCAGAGCGAAGAAAAGCGGGAAACCATTGGGGATAGGTAACTTGTATCCCTGTCTCTGATAAAATGACTCTTTCACTTAAAGCTCCGTATAAAGCGATTAATCCTAAGCTGATTCCTAACCAAAGAAAATTGGGATTAACGGGGGAATTAGTGACTTTTGCTAAAAAGGGTAAAGGGATGGTTAACGCCACATATAAACTTAATAAAGTTACCCGAATTACTGGTGATATCCGAAAAGTTATTGTCTCGTTCATTTGATAACCTTAATCAGTAAACAGTAAACAGTGAAAAGAAGGCTCCGAACTGGCCACTTAATACTTTAACACTTTAATACTTAATACTGTTCACTGAAAACTCAAAACTGATCACTGATCACTGATCACTGATAACTGAACAGAGATTTGCACCTCGATCGCAGGTGATTGTTTGACCGTAAACTGTTATTCTAGGCATTAGGGGCGTGATTTTAACTTGCTACAGTTATTAATTAATATTAACACTTATTGACTATTTCTATGAACAATGGTAAGCGCATTTGGGTCTATGACACTACTCTCCGGGACGGGGCCCAGCGAGAAGGTATTTCCCTCTCCCTCGAAGATAAAATTAAAATCGCCAGGGAATTAGATAGAATGGGTATTCCTTTTATCGAAGGCGGTTGGCCGGGCGCAAACCCTAGAGACGGTCAATTTTTCTGGAAACTGCACGAAGAACCCCTAAAACAAGCGGAATTAGTCGCTTTTTGTTCCACTCGTCGCCCCCATGTCGAGGCCCGGGAAGATCGGATGTTAACCGCCATTCTCGCCGCTAGAACCCGTTGGGTGACAATTTTCGGCAAATCTTGGGATCTGCACGTCACAGAGGGCTTAAAAACCAGTCTGGAGGAGAATTTAGCCATGATAGGAGATACGATCGAGTATCTACGCTGTCAGGGAAAACGAGTCATTTATGATGCCGAACATTGGTTTGATGGTTACAAAAATAACCCCGAATACGCCCTTTTAACCCTCAAAACCGCCAGGGCTGCCGGAGCAGAATGGTTAGTTTTCTGTGATACCAACGGCGGCACTTTACCCCAAGAAATCGCCCCCATTGTGGAGAAAGTGCGGGAGCAATTGGGCATCGATCCCGATGAGGAAAATGCGCCTCAATTAGGCATCCATGCTCATAATGACGCAGGAACCGCCGTGGCTAACTCCTTAGCGGCAGTTAACGAGGGCGCACGCATGATTCAAGGCACAATTAACGGTTATGGGGAACGCTGCGGCAATGCCAATTTATGTACTTTAATTCCCAATCTTCAGTTAAAAATGGGCTTT
>NZ_JASJFF010000427.1:0-1431 GCF_030065435.1 Microcystis sp. M53603_WE2 | reverse complement strand
GGCAAAAATTCAAGGATTTTTACCGGAATTAGAGGAAACTGTCCTCAGTTTCGAGGGGGTTGGCCAATGGTTTCTTGATAGCATCATCGACAACTTAAAAAACACCACCCCGGAAACCCCCCAATCTCTAGTTTTAACCGTCCCCGTCGATAGTTTTGAAAGTTACCGCAATTGGTTAAGTAATGTTTGTCAGGGTTGGGAAATCGAACAAATTCGCCTAATTGATGAACCCACGGCCGCCGCTTTGGGTTATGGAACCACTGGGGATCAAGTGATTTTAGTGGTAGATTTTGGCGGTGGCACTCTCGATCTTTCTTTGGTACAATTAGATTTAGATAATCCTCAAAAAAATCAAGGTTTTATTCTCAAGTGGGGAGAAAAACTTTTAGGCAATAATTCCGCCCAAAAAACTAAACTAGCGAGAGTTTTAGCCAAGGCGGGGACAAATTTAGGGGGGTCAGATATCGACGATTGGATTGTCGATTATTTTGCCCAAAAGCAATCTTTAGCGAAAACTTCCCTGACTACTCGTCTAGCAGAAAGATTAAAAATTAAACTTTCTTCCCAATTAACCGCCGAGGAGGTATATTTTGATGAGGAAAATTTCGAGAGTTATGAGTTAAGCTTAGATCGAGAACAATTGACCGATATTCTCCGACAACAAAACTTTTTTAATCAATTAGATGATTTAATGACGGGAGTTTTGCAACAGGGAAGACGCAATGGAATTGAAGTTAGCGACATCGATGCGGTGTTATTAGTTGGGGGAACTGTACAAATTCCGGCGGTAAAAGATTGGGTGCGACAGTATTTTGATAGTAGTAAAATTAAAGAGGATCGACCCTTTGAAGCGATCGCTTTGGGAGCGTTACAATTAGCCCAAGGTTATCAAGTCAAGGATTTTCTCTATCATAGCTACGGCATTCGTTACTGGAATCGTCGCAAAAATGCCCACGCTTGGCATCCAATTATTAACTCTGGACAACCCTATCCCATGGAAAAACCCGTGGAATTAGTCCTAGGTGCTTCCGTGGACAATCAACCTAGCATTGAATTAATTATCGGCGAATTAGGGACGGAAAGGGGGGCAATGGAGGTCTATTTTGATGGTGATAAATTAATTACTCGTTCCCTCGGTAATGGAGAAACTAGCGTTCAACCCTTAAATGATCGCGAGGGGGCCCGATCAATCGCTAAACTCGATCCTTTAGGTTTTCGGGGTAAAGATCGCATTAAAGTGCAGTTCTGGATTGATGATCAGTGTTTCCTGCGGATTAATGTGGAAGATTTACTCAGTCAAGAATTGTTACTAAACAATCAAATTGTCACCAAATTAAGCTAGGGTTTACGGCAAAAAGTTGCTCGTGGGGGCAGGGTGTGGGGTGTAAGGTGTGGGGTGTTGGGTGTGGGGTGTGGGGTTTTACCGATTTT
>NZ_JASJFF010000653.1:0-3717 GCF_030065435.1 Microcystis sp. M53603_WE2 | reverse complement strand
CCGTAACTGTAGAAAGTGGCGTTGAGGGGATGGGTTTCTTTTTCTAATAAGAGGACTCGACTGCCTAGGTTAGCTAGTTCATAACTTAAGGCGGAACCGGTGATACCACCACCGATAATTATGTAATCATAAGTTGTGGTCATAATTGGGCTAATTTTTTCTCAATTAATCTATTCTATCATTATACTTGCTCAGTTCCCTGGTTCTGATTTAAGCAATAATTGCTATAATTAGAGGAAAAGTTGAAAGCGGGACTGGATAACTATGCAACAGTTAGAAACTAAGGGGATAACTGACCGATGGATTAAAGCTAGTTGGGAAGAATACTTAGCAGCAATTAACCACCTCCCAGAGAATCAAGGAAAAAGTTATTATTACAATGGCTATTATCGATTAGAAATGACTCCTATTGGATTTGAACACGCTAGAGATCATCACGTTGTCTTTTTGGGGGTGAGTCTCTACGCTATCCTCAAAGAAATTCCTTTTCAAGGACTCCCCACTTGTTCTTATCGTAAAAGAGGAATTAGAGAAGTGCAGCCAGATATATCTTGCTATCTAGGAGAAAAAGCGAATCTGATACCAAATGGGACTTCGATTATTGATTTAAATCAGTATCCTCCACCAGATTTAGTCATTGAAATCTCAAAATCTACCCTCAATGATGACTTAGGTAATAAACGCTTACTCTATGAAGAATTAGGGGTTAGTGAATACTGGAGTGTTAAGGTAGATGACCCTCAAATATTCGCTTTTGAAATAATCGATCGAGGTAGTAAAAGAATTGATATATCAAAGGTTTTACCTAATTTAAAACTTGCGGTTTTAGAGTCAGCTTTACAACAGGCACGCAGCAAGGATCAAAGTCAGGTGGGACGTTGGTTAATCAGTCAATTTCAAGGTTAACCCCATAAAATCGAGGCTAATATTATGCAACAGCTAGAAACTACTATCTCGACAGATTTATGGATTAAAGCTAGTTGGGAAGAATACTTAGAAGCAATTAAAAACTTCCCAGAAAATCAAGGAAAAAGTTATTATTACAATGGCTATTATCGATTAGAAATGACTCCTATTGGTAACGATCATGCCAGCGATCATGCTATTTTGATCTTCGCTGTTAGTCTCTATGCTACCCTAAAAAATCTGACCTTTAATGCCAAAGATAATTGCAGTTTTCGCAGGTCTGGTTATCGAGAAGTTCAACCGGATATATCTTATTATTTTGCAGAGAAAGCTAATCTGATTCCCTACGGTACTTCGATTATTGATTTGAATCAGTATCCCCCACCAGATTTAGTCATTGAAATCTCAAAATCTACCCTTAATGATGACTTAGGTAATAAACGCTTACTCTATGAAGAATTAGGGGTTAGTGAATATTGGAGTGTTAAGGTAGAGTATCCCCAAATATTCGCTTTTGAAATAATCGATCGAGGTAGTAAAAGAATTGATATATCAAAGGTTTTACCTAATTTAAAACTTGCGGTTTTAGAGTCAGCTTTACAACAGGCACGCACCAGAGATCAAAGTCAGGTAGGACGTTGGTTAATCAGTCAATTTCAAGGTTAAATCCTGCTGTTTTTTGGCAGCCGCTTTCTCCAATAAAGACTCGGCAAAAGCGATGGCATCTGCTGCCGAATTTCCTCCCGTTAATTGTGCCAATTCTTCCCTTCTCGTCTGACGATTATCAAGAGAAGTAACCCGGACAACTGTGCGAATTTCCGAGAGATTAGTGGGATTATCTTCGGCAATCATTTGTTTATAAACGCGAAAATGGTGATCAGCTAAAGCAGCCACTAAAGGTTGATGGGTAACGCACAAAACTTGATATTGTTGACCTAATTGATCTAATTTATCGGCAATTGCCTGGGCAACTTTTCCCGATACTCCCGCATCAATTTCATCAAAAATTAGGGTTGCTGCTGCCGATTGGGATTGGGAAAAACAGGACTTTAACGCTAGGAGAAAACGACTCATTTCTCCTCCGGAAGCGGTACTGGATAAAGGTTGGATTTTTTCCCCTGGATTGGGACTAAAATAAAATACCACTTGATCGACTCCCAGACTGCTAGGATTACCCGGGTCAATCCGACAGACAAAAATCACCTTTTCCATGGCTAAAGGTTTTAATTCCTGTACCAATTGTTTTTCTAGTTGACTAGCGGTTTGTTGTCGCAAAAAGGTCAACTGGGTGCTAGTTTCTCGATAGATGTTTTCCTGTTGCTGACAAATTTTTTCTAATTCTTCAATGGATTGTCCTTCTCCCGTCAACTCCGCTAATTCCTGCTGTAATTTCTGATAATAATCGAGCGCTTCGGCTAAACTTGGGCCATACTTGCGACAAATGCGCTTAAGTTGGACAATTCTCTCTTCTATCTCGTTCAATCTCTCGGGATCTGCCTCTAGACTATCCCCATAAACGTTGATTTCCTGTCCCGCTTCCACCACCTGATTTAATGCCGATCGCACCATCTCTAAAATTGGCTCTAAACTTGTATCATAAACCATCATATTTGTCAAGATATTTTCAGCTTTTCCTAACAAATCGGCGACGGCCGGTTGATCGCGATCGTTTTGGTAGAGGAGTTGATAGACTTGATAGCTGGAATTTTGCAAATCGACAGCGTGGGAGAGTCGGTTTCTTTCCTGTTCCAACTGTTCCAACTCGTCAGCGTCAGTTAAATTAGCTGATTCTAGTTCTTTTAGTTGATATTCTAATAAATCTAATCTCTGTAGGCGATTTTGTTCCGATTGCAACCTATTATTTAAAATATTCTTGCTTTCTTGCCAGTTAAGGTAGGCTGTGGCTACCTTTTCCCGCTGCCGCAGCAGCGATTCACCCCCGTAGAGATCTAATAATTCCCTCTGTCGATTAGCGTCCATTAACTGAACTGTTTGACCTTGGGCGGTGATTTCTACCAAAAAATCTCTTATTTGCGCCATTTGTTGGCGATTAGCGACGACTCCGTTAATCCGAGAACGAGAACGCAAGGAATTATTAGTAATCACTAATTCCCGGCTGATGGTCAGACTATTATCTTCTAATGGGTCAATTTCCTGACTTTCTAGCCAAGCAATTAATTCTGGAGTCAGAGAAAAAGTCGCTTCTAGGGTTGATTGTTGGCTTCCCTGACGGATGACGCGATGATTGACTTTACCACCGAGAACAATATCGATCGCATCTAATATAATTGATTTTCCTGCCCCCGTCTCACCGGTCAGTACATTTAATCCGTTCCCGAAAGTTAATTCTAAGCGATCGATGAGGGTAAAATTTTGAATTTGTAGGCAGGATAACATATATCAGTAATCAGTAATCAGTTGCTAAGTAGGTAGGCGTTAAAAATTATCAGACACCCCCCTTATTAAGGGGGGATTAAGGGGGGATTAAGGAGGGACTAAGGGGGGATCGGCACCCCCCTTATTAAGGGGGGACTAAGGGGGGATCGGCACCCCCCTTATTAAGGGGGGCAGGGGGGATCGAACCTAAAATCCATTTTTAATTTAATTATAACCAGTTACTTATTCTCATTATCTTTCAGCATCCCCTAATTTTCCCCGAAACGGTAGCCCTTCCCATAGACAGTATTAATTAGAGGTGTTTCTCCGGCCGCTTCGATTTTACGACGCAGTAAGCGCATCAGGGCAGGAACCACATTACTATTAGGTTGCTCCCCTTCTGACCAGAGATGCTGATAAATTTGTTCATGGGTG
>NZ_JASJFF010000455.1:0-3400 GCF_030065435.1 Microcystis sp. M53603_WE2 | reverse complement strand
GAAGCCCCTAAAGTGTGTCCTGTTGCCCCTTTTGTCGAGCTTACAGCCACTTGCGAGCCAAAAATGCTGGCGATCAGGTTTGCCTCCCGTTCATCGTTTAAACGCGTGCTAGTGCCGTGGGCGTGAATGTAATTAATTTCATCTTTTCTTAATTGACTTCTGTGCAAACATAGTTCTATGGCTTTGGTAGCACTACGATTATTCACCGCCGGGGCGCTGACATGATCGGCATCGCAGGTAAAACCATAGCCCAAAATTTGCCCGTAGATGGGGGCATTTCTGCTTAAAGCCAGTTCTTCGGATTCAAGGACGAAAATCGCCCCAGCTTCGCCCAAAACCAAGCCCTCCCTAGCTCTATCAAAAGGATAACAGCCCGTTTTCGCCAAAGCTCCCATCTGTTCAAATCCCACCAAAGTTAAGGGAGTGATCGGGGTTTCGAGCGCCCCGGCTAAAACTCGATCGCATTCTCCCATAGTAATTAATTCTACAGCCTGTGCGAGCGACCAGATGCCCGTGGCACAGGCCGCCATGGGTGCTAACACTGGGGCGCCGGTTTCTATCAATCTAGCGGTCAATACCGAGGCGCGATCGGGTAAACTATCTAACCAGTTTTCTACTATTCCCGTCGCTGCCATCCGTTCCCATAAACCCTGACAACCGCGACTAGAACCGATAGTGACACCACAATCCTTTAAGGGAGGGGTTAATTGAGCGTCTTCAAGGGCAGCAATCAGGGCAATTTTGGTTAAATCCTCTAAAAATGCCGGTTTGTGACCGATTAAACCCAAGGGTAAAGCGGGTAAATCAGAAAAGGGTTGTTGCCTAGTTATACCAGTTTTGCCCTCTAGTAATCTTTGCCAACTCTGACTTAAATTTCCCAGAGAACTGATCAACCCAATTCCCGTCACCACAACATTCATTTATCAGTTATCAGGTATCAGTTATCAGTTATCAGTTATCAGTTATCAGTTATCAGCTATCAGCTATCAGCTATCAGTTATCAGCTATCAGTTATCAGCTATCGGAATATTAAATGATTGGGCGGGTGACGGCGAACATTAAATTATTGTCGCCCGGTCCCACCCTAACCGATCGCTATTTTTTCAGGTTTTCTGCACCGGAAACAACCTTGGCCGAGTCAATTTTATCCCCTTGTTTAATCGTATCGATCACTTCCATTCCCTCAGTTACATAACCAAAAACGGCATAATCACCATCGAGGAAATTGATATCCGACAGGGCAAAATAAAACTGAGAAGAAGCGGAATTAGGTTGTTGAGAACGGGCCATTGCGATTGCACCGCGTTTATGGGGTAAAGCGACGATGGGAGTGCGGGCCGTGGCCTGTTGACCGATTGCTTGCCCATAAATCGGCTCTTTTTCGTCTTTGAGGAGAATTTCCAGGGGAACATAACGGGATTGCTTGGTTTTCGGATCGACAAAACCACCAGTTCCGCGACCTTGGGGATCACCCCCTTGGGCGACAAAAGGCTGCGGTTCTGTAACCACGCGATGGAAAGTTAAACCATTATAAAAACCTCTCTCCACCAGATCCACAAAGTTACCGGCAGTAATTGGGGCCGCATTGCCATCAATTTCGATCGTTACCGGTTTACCTTTGATGATCATCTCGACCACGGCAGTTCCATCTAAGCGGGGTTTGTAATTATCCATAGAATTATCGGGGGTGGAGTTAGCTTCTGGGGAAGAACAGCCGAAAAGTGTCGTCGTTGTGATCAAAAAAAGACAAACTACAGACAGCCAGCCAGATTTTCTTATCTTCATCATTATTTTATAGCCAAAAAGATCGAAAAAAGGCCTACAATCCCTCTAGAGGAATTTCCAGAAAACGAGCGAGTTCCGCTCCTTGATTTTCCAATTCCGAGAGGGACATCGGATCGCCGACGCGAGTTAAAGGGATATCGCGACGCTGTTTAATCCGCAGGAATAGTTCCCGTTTCGGGTTGAGTCCTTCTCGCACTTCGGCCCGCACAGCTTGCACATCTTCGAGAGGCCAATCGAGATCAATGCGACGATTTTTGCCAGGGTAGCCCCAACGAAAGATTTTAACTTTGCCAGTTTCCTTGTTAAACTCGTTGTAACCACCTCCGACATTCCAGAGGAGAGATAACCAGAGATAGATGGCTAAAAGAGTCCCCGCAGTACCGTAAAAGAGGAGGGCGACTCCTTGGGGAATAAATTGTAAGGAACTGGTATCGCTAACGAGAAGTAGATTGACCTTCAAATAACTGGAAAGACCGGCGAGGAGAAACCCTAGACCGCCAATAGAGACGATTACAGCCCAAAAATAGTTACTAGGGCGACGCGCTCCCACTACTTCTTGCCGTAGGATCAGGCTATCTTTACTTGTTGTTTGCGCTTTCATGAATTCTTTTTAAGGTTGCCTAGAGTTATTTTACCAGCTTTTTTTCTCGCCACTTCCCCAACCCCGATCCAGGGTGTTGATTGGGAGCGGAATGCCGCCAAAATCACTCATACACTTTTTCTCTGATTAAGATCAAGGGTACTCTGTACCGGCGATTGCCTTCCAGAAAAGTTATCGAAAATTTAGTTGGTTAATGCTTCGATTTCTCTCATTGCTTGATCAATTCCTTCTTTAACTTTGCTCAATCCAGTTAAAAAGTATTGCCAATGACCGTGTTTGCCGTCGGTATTAATGGCATTACACCAGGGTTTAGCCGCTGCTTCCTTCACTTCCCTCAGTTCGTCCCATCCTTTAGTTTCTAAAATTAAATAGTTAGATTTAGCTGTCTTCAGACGGATAATAAAGTCTGGGAATAGTAAACCCTAAGCGTTCATTTTTAACAAAGGCTGCAGTGGCGGGATGATTGTCAATAATATAGGCGGCTGCCTGTTCCCATTGATCGGTATCAGCCACCACGTGGCAGGCGCTCGCTTTTCAAAAATATGCCAATTTGTCACTAAGACTTTACCCCGTCTCAGTTTGTCCATCAGGTGAGAGGGTACGAGGTCACGGGTACGGTATAAGGAAGCTTCGCCGTTGTCGGGGTTGAGTTCCTGTAATCTACTTTTAATGGTGATATTGGGACAGATAATCAGGACAATATCGGAGAATTTAGCCTTACTGGGAGCTGCTACTTTGTTGAGGATGGACCATGCTGCTAACATCCCCATCACTGTTGTTTTACCGCTTCCGGTTGCCATCTTGCAGGCGTAGCGGATGAAAGCTTTCAGAGTGCTGTCAATGGGGGTATCTTGGGGAATATGAATCCCTTGGCGAAAGTCGGTGCGAGATTCAATCAGGAAAATTATGGTTTCTACTGCTTCTTTTTGAGCAAAAAATAGGCGATGTTCTCTTCCTTCTCGGTTCCAATAGTCCAATAGTTCTAAGGTAGTACGACTGACCCCGGGATAGTTT
>NZ_JASJFF010000337.1:0-1035 GCF_030065435.1 Microcystis sp. M53603_WE2 | reverse complement strand
GAGGAACCTTTGGGGTCGAAACACGGCAAGACTCCCAGAGGTTCTTCTTTTTCACTCCCTTATTGGCTCAAAGTCAGCCATAAAATCAGGTTTTACCCGATCGCTAGTTTTCTCCGAATTTATCCCTTCTAGGTCTGTTGCTGCTTACCAAGAGCAACAGGTCAAAATTTTTGCCGAAGAAACTGCACAAGAGAAGTGTAATTCCTCGTAAAATTGGGAATTAAGTACAGGGGCAATCCTATGGCAGATAAAAATAACGGTAACGGTGGCTTATTCGTCGTCGGGGTTTTAGTGGGCAGTGCGATCGGGGCAGTGGCGGGTTTATTAGTAGCGCCGAGATCTGGAAAAGAAACCCGTCGAATTCTGCAAAAATCCGCCCGGGCTTTGCCTGAATTAGCCGAAGATCTGACCACGACGATGCAATTACAGGCCGATCGCCTATCGGAATCGGCCCGGCGTAATTGGGATGATACTTTAATGAGATTAAAAGAGGCGGTGACAGCCGGAATCGAAGCTAGTCAAAGTCTAGCCACGGACAATCCCTCCCCTGACTCGCAAGAATCCCCCCAGGGCGATAATCAACACTCGAATCACTACTAAATGACCGAACCTATTTTCTGGCTAGGATGTTCTTTACTGCTAGTCGCCGTTAGTTTAACGGCGGTTTTCATCGCCGCTTTACCTGCTCTGCAAGAGTTAGCCCGGGCAGCCCGGAGTGCCGAAAAATTGTTCGATACCCTCCATCGGGAATTTCCCCCGACTCTAGAAGCAATTCGCCTGACAGGGGCAGAAATCAGCGAATTAACCGAAAATATCGATGAAGGGGTCAAAAGTACCCGCCAAGTTTTCCAAGGAGTCGATCGCAGTCTCGGTAGTGCTAAAGCTGGTCTCAGCAAGCTCGATCGTGGCAGCCGTCGCCTCTTGATCGGTTTTAAAGTCGCTTGGAATACTTGGAAACGCAGTTAAGCAGATGGGGAAGTGGGGTGTGGGGTGTGGGGTGTGGGGTGTAGGGTGTGAGGTGTGGGGTGTGGGGTG
>NZ_JASJFF010001283.1:0-1067 GCF_030065435.1 Microcystis sp. M53603_WE2 | reverse complement strand
GAGACAATTAGCTAGGGGTTGCCGAAAAAATCTAAAAACCTTGTTGGGTAAGACTTTTAGACCTTTTGTCAATCAAAAGGTACCAGATATGGGAGTGATCGGGGGGAAAATCCCTGGACGTTGTCCCTGAAAATTAGGTAATTGACCCCCTCAAAATCGGTAAAACTCTACACCCCACACCCCACACCCCACACCCTGTCCCCACGAAAAACTTTTTCAGCAGACCCTAATTAGGGGTCTCAAGACCCCCCTAGCGGCCACCGAGAAAACCTTGACCAGCTAAGTATTTTTACTCAAGTCTCTGGAGGGGGACAGCTTATGTGACAGTTGAGGGTGCGGAATGTGGGCTTGAAATGCTCACACAGCAAACGGATAACAAAATTGGTCAATTGTCAATGGCGTTTGAGATGCGCTGACCCCGGATCATTAATTGCCTCTTGGGAGAATTGATAAATTGCCATTATTTTAAGCCATATTCTTCTCTTAATCTTGTTTTTAACTGCTCAAAAACTAATTCCCCATCGGTTACATTACCCGCTAAAATTTGCTCGGTTGCACTATCAATTTTTTGCCGTAACTCCTCTAATTGATGGTTAGTTTCCTGACTATCTTCGCCTAAAATAATAATTTCTACTCTTTGACTGGATCGAAAGGGTAAATCGGATAAAATTAACTGATGTGATCGCTCAATTGTCACATATTTTTTGTAAGCATTCATATTAGTTTTCCTTTCTTTAACTCAGCTAATTTAAACTCTTAACCACTAACAACTCATTCCCCCGGTCATCAATTACTTTAACGGCAATTTGCCGATGTTCTCCCACTGCAAAAGGTGCGCTGGTTGTCCCTGCTAGATGTTCCCAGACTGATTCCTCATAGGTTCCCTTTAAAGCTTTCTTAATCGAATCCCAAGTGCCGGTACGGGGAAAAATGCCTGATTGACGTGGAAACATAGGCCGTTGTAGTCAGTATCGAGAAACCAAGCGGGGACATTCTTACCCGGTTCTGAGTCCACTTTCATTGTAACCGGGTCAAACACATCCAACCCCAATAACTCCACTTGATAT
>NZ_JASJFF010001057.1:0-2898 GCF_030065435.1 Microcystis sp. M53603_WE2 | reverse complement strand
GTAGATGGGACAAATTTTGACAGTGAAGTGATCGAGAAGTCCTATCTAAATACAGTGATTTTAGACTTTTATGCCCTGTGGTGTGGACCCTGTAAATTGGTAAAACCGATGCTGGAAAAACTGGCAAGTGAATATAATTTTATCCTAGCAAAAATAGATATAGATAAAAATCCCGAATTAGCCGAACAATACGATGTAGAAGGAGTTCCCGATGTGCGAATTGTCAGCAAGGGAGAAGTGTTACCCTGTTTTGTTGGTGCTTTGCCAGAAGAACAAATTAGAGACTTATTTTCCCGTCTCGATTTACAATCGGAATTAGAAACAGGATTAGCAGAAATACAAGAAGCGATTGCCCTCGATAATTTGCCCGCAGCTAAACAATTATTTGATCGTCTTTTTCCTAAATATCCCAACGAACCACGATTAGTTATTATGGCGGTAAAATTTCTCATGCGTCTAGAAAAATGGTCTGATGCTTACCGATTAATCAGTGCTATTAAAGAAGAAAATCCCCTGATCAAAGGTTGGAAAACTCTCCTAGAATTTCAACAGTTAAAACCAGAAAATAATCCCCTCGATGCGATATTTTTTACTGGGATTAATTCCGCATTAAAAGAAGATTATGCCGCCGCTTTAGATAAACTGATCAGCCTGGTGGGAGAAAGTAGAAAATATCGTCAGGATGGGGCAAGAAAAGCCATGTTAGCCATATTTCAGATTTTAGGAGTTAGTCATCCCCTCACCCAAGAATACCAAGCAAAGTTAACATTTCTGCTCTACTAGGTAGGGTTTGCGGCAAAAAGTTTTTTGGTGGGGTTAGGAGTCAGCAATCGGTCAAAACTAAAGCAATTCCCCGGAAATTTCAACAAATCTATTCCTCGAATTTCTGTTGACAACTGCCAGGGAATTGCTAGGGGCAAGATGCAGTTTATTTGTGGCGAATCATTTCATAGAGGGCAACGTATTCTTCCCCGGGGCCATTCCAAGAGTAATCGCATTCCATGCCTTGAATCGCTAATTTTTGGAATTCTTCCGGTTGATTGTACCACAATTCTAATGCCCGGGACATGGCTGATTCGAGGGCATTATTATCGGGATCAAAAAAGACAAAACCATTGCGTTCTTCGGGTTGGTGATAGGTATCATAATCGCGATCAAAAACCGTATTAACTAAACCACCAACTCCCCGGACGATGGGAACGGTTCCGTATTTTAAGCTGATTACTTGTGTCAGTCCGCAGGGTTCAAAATTACTGGGAACCACAATCATATCGGCCCCCGCATAAATGAGGTGAGATAATTCCTCATTAAAGCCCAATTCAATATGGACATCAGGGTTATTATTTAGGTGATTTTTCTCATGCCAGAACCAGTTATTAATTAACGATTCGGTGGCGGAACCTAAGAGGACAAATTGCGCCCCGCGAGCTAAGGCATAATACATGGCATGGTGAACTAAATGTACGCCTTTTTGGTCATCTAAACGACCGACATAACAAATTAAGGGCTTTTCTGGTTCATCTCTTAACCAGAGTCTTTCTCGCAGTGCCTTCTTATTGCGTGCCTTCTCGGAGAAGCTATCAATACCGTAGGGTGCAGCAATAAATTTATCCACTTCCGGGTTCCAGATATTGTAATCTAAACCGTTGAGAATGCCAGTAAATTTGTGTTGATGTAGGTGAATTGTATGACCTAAACCGTAACTAACATCGGTGTGGTGTGCTTCCCAAGCATGGTGGGGTGAGACGGTGTTGAAATAGTTGGAAAAGACGATACCACCTTTCATAAAATTAATCACAAAAGGATTGAAGTTATCGCGCATTCGGGCATAGCTAAAGTAGTAAGTATCGTTATTTAATCCTGTTGCCCTGAGAATTTCCGCACCAGCAAATCCTTGATGTTTAAAGTTATGGATGGTGTAGAGAACGCGCTGATTGCCCATACCATGATATTTATAAATTTCAAAAAGTAAGGGCGGAATTAAACCGGTTTGCCAGTCGTGACAATGAATTATATCGGGACGTTTATTACTTCTGAGCAAAAATTCTAAAGCGGCTTTGCAGAAGAAGGCAAAACGCATATTATCGTCTTTACAACCGTAGTAAGTACCGCGATTAAAGAAATTATCGCCCGAATTGGGTTGAATAAAGAAACACAAGCGCCCGTGTACCCAACCACAAAAAACATTACAGTGAATTGCCCCACCGTACCAAGGTACCCACAGGTCCCGATAAGCCTCGTGTAAGCCCCAAATTTGGTCGTAGCGCATACAATCATACATGGGTAGGATTAGCTCCACGCAATGACCGCGAATTTCTAATTCTCGACTCAATCCATATACCACATCCCCCAATCCCCCAGCTTTAATCACTGGGGCGCACTCAGAGGCAACCTGAACTATATACATATATCAATACTCCGTCGATTAATCTACAGGTCAGCTAGAAGCAATTTTTACAAAAGTATACAGTCTTGTGTGATTAAGTGGGTGGGTGGAATTAAATATAAGATGAACGTAGGTTGGGTTGAAGCATGAAACCCAACCCCCGCTCATGTTACGCTACCGCTAACCCATCCTACAAATAATTGTGCCTCCCTACTTAAATGGCTCGATCGAATTGGTTGCGGGTTGGGTAGTGGGGTATTGGGGTGTTGGGGTGTTGGGGAGAACAAAGCTGCCTTTTGCCTTTTGCCTTTTGCCTTTTGCCTTTTGCCTTTTGCCTTTTGCCTTTTGCCTCCTAAAGATTAACAGCGTTTTAACTGTCCTAGGAGCAAAATCACCTCATCGATGCCGTTTCTGAGGGTGGTGGCGGGTTGATCGCTGTTATTTACGGTTATGCTAAAGATTAGGGGTTGATTGTCGGCGGTTGCTAGATAACCCGCGAGGGCGATAACTCC
>NZ_JASJFF010000053.1:0-1085 GCF_030065435.1 Microcystis sp. M53603_WE2 | reverse complement strand
TCTTTGGGACTCTCTCACTCCTATCGAAGAAGTGATGCGCGCTTTCGATGATTTGGTCAGGATGGGAAAAGTGCTTTATATCGGCATTTCTGACAGTCCTGCTTGGATTGTCTCCCAAGGGAACACCCTGGCCACCCTGCGGGGATGGACACCCTTTATCGGACTACAAATAGAATATTCTCTCAAGGAACGCACCCCCGAACGGGAATTATTGCCCATGGCCAAAGCATTAAATATCGGGGTGACAGCTTGGAGTCCCCTGGGAGGAGGAGTTTTAACGGGAAAATATAATCAACCCAACCCCGTCGATGGACGTTTAAGCATGACCGACCAACCTTTTCAAATTTTTGATCGCGATTTAAAAATTGCCGAGACTGTCCTAGAGATAGCCAGAGAAATTGAGAAATCACCGGCACAAGTGGCATTAAATTGGCTAAGAAATCGGCCTAACGCCGTAATTCCTATCATTGGCGCTCGAAAATTGTCCCAATTGCAGGATAATTTAGCCTGTGTGGACTTTAACCTGACTGGGGAACAGCTGCAACGACTCGATAATATCAGTGCTATTTCCCTCGGTTTTCCCCACGAACTTTTAGCCAGTCAATTTGTTCGCGATATCCTATTAGGAGGAGTAGCAGCACAATTAGACCGATGATGGAAGTTTTTGTTTATGGAACCCTGAAACCTAAGCAGAGTAACTATTCTGCCTACTGTGCGGGAAAAGTGATCAACTCTAAAACCGCCTACACAAAGGGGTATTTATACCATCTTACCGCCCTCGGTTATCCCGGACTGACCGAGGGGGATGGCTGGGTCAAGGGAATTTTATTGACTTTTAACGCAGATTATGATATAGGGCTTTTGGATGGTTTGGAAGATTATCAACCCGGCAGATCTCCAGAAGAAAACGAGTATCAGCGTCGCAGAATTCCTATTTATAATCTAGAGCGAGAATTGATCGGCGAAGCTTGGGGATATATGATGACACCGGCAAAAATAGCTTTTCATGGCGGTATTTGGCTGCCTTCCGGTTGGTGGACCAGTAGCGATCGAGAATAGGGATGAGGGGGCCGATTCTGTTAAGA
>NZ_JASJFF010001226.1:0-3413 GCF_030065435.1 Microcystis sp. M53603_WE2 | reverse complement strand
TCACTGAGGAGAGTACGACTCCAAAACCAAATTCGTTCGATAATAGTGCTAAGAGCTAAAATAGACAGAAAAAGCAGCGGCCACATGGCCACTCCGCCTTTTTGGATTAAATCAGTTATACTCACGAGTTGTTTTGTTCCTCCAATACCGGGCGATTCGGGGTTGATTATTTAGTTTAAGATTTAAGTCGATCGATTGACATTTATACTTTTTATACCATTTTTCAAAAATCGTGCCATACTTAAGGCGTTTCTCCTAAAGATGAAGTATAACCTGATAGGGCATCCTCTACTGTCTCGGAGTCTCGACTAGGAAATTAATTCTGCACGACTACTTATAGCCGTTATCAGTTTTTTAGCCGCCGGCTGTTTTTGATTACTTGCCAAAAACCCCACCTTCTGCTGCAAACTAACGTCGTCTCAACAAATTTTTCATCTCTCCCCAGATAGAAAGTTGACCACCTAGACTAGAGGGATGGGTGAAAATTCCCTGACGGGGACTGAATAAAAAGGCCAACATAAATAGGGTAAAAGCGACAAGCACGATCGCCGGTCCAGAGGGTAAATTCCAGTAATAACTTAAATACATCCCACTGATACTAGAAACAATACCCACACCCACACCTAAACCCATGACTTGATGGAGACGGGTAACTAAAAGATAAGCAGTGGCCGCGGGGGTAATCAAAAGGGACAAAACGAGGATTACTCCCACCGCTTGGAGACTAGCAACTATTGTCAGACCGATCAGGAGCATTAAGCCTAAATCTAATAAATTTACCGGTAAACCCGCCGCTTGCGCCCCGATTTTGTCGAAAGTGTAGAATAATAGTTCTTTATACAGGAGCAAAACGGTTAACAAAACGATAACGGCAATAATTAGGGTATCGCGGATGTCGGCAGCAGTGACACCCAGAATATTGCCGAAGAGAAAGTGATTCAGGTCAATTTTGTTGTTTTTTTGGATGAGAGTGATCAGGGTGATGCCAAGAGCAAAAAAAGCCGAGAAAACGATCCCCATGGCCGCATCTTCTTTGATTGGGGAACGATTACGGATCAAATTAATCAGTAGAGTACTGACCATTGAGGCTAGTAAAGCACCCAGTAGCAGATTAAAATTACCAATAAAAGCGATCGCTAATCCGGGTAAGACCGAGTGACTGATGGCATCGCCCAAGAGGGCCAAACGTTGTACCATCAGGTAGGTTCCCACCACCGCACAAATGATCCCGACGATGATGGCTTCAATTAGGGATCTCTGCATGAAACTATACTGTAAGGGTTCGATTAATCCTGTTAATAGATTGTTGCCCATGAATCTGCCTTGGGGTTAAATTTTTCTGATTCTCGATCGAGGTTTTGCTCCTAGGGTCTATCTTCTAAATCGGGGGAGAAGATAGGTTAGGATAATTAGGATTAATTGTAAGTTTTTTCACTCCTAACCGCTGCCATGGATACCCCCGTTCTTTCCTCAACTTTTTTTCTGACTCTCCTGCTCATGGTGGGATTATTCTTTTTTATTCGCGGTTCCGTCAAGGAGCGTATCGAACAGCGTGTCTATCTTACCAGTACCAGTGACGACCAACTATTAGAACAACTGCGAGATTATTTTGACCGACGTTCCTATCAAGTCAAGGCGATCGAACCCGAACAGAATATTGTCAGATTACAGGGTTTTGTGCCGCCTAGCCCCTTTCTAGCGATATTTTTGACAATTTTAGCTGCCTTGGGTTTATTTTGCTTCTCACTGGTGTTATCGGTGTTATTTCCCGATACTAATCCCTATATTTTTGCTCTTGTGGGTTTATCTCCCCTCGCGGGTGTTTTCTATTGGCAAAAAGTCGGCCGTTTAGAGGAAGTGGCTTTTAAAGTAGAAAGCAAATCTCAGCAAACGGAATTAACTGTCAAAGCCCATCGAGACGAGTTAAGACAACTACAAGATAGTTTAACCTTTCTAGAAAGACAATAAGCTTTTTATGTCCTATGAACGCCTAATTTATCTGGCCGATACCGATGCGGCCGGTGTGGTTTACTTTGCCCATCTTCTCTCGATCTGTCATGAAGCCTACGAGTTTTCTTTAGCACAATTTGGCATCAATATTAAGGATTTTTTGAAAGATTCTCCGGTTGCCCTACCGATTACTCAAGCGGAAATCCAGTTTTTTCGTCCCCTTTTTTGTGGCGATCAAATACAGATTGATTTCACTGCCCGATCCCTGAGCGAAAACGAGTTTCAATTGCAGTATAAAATTTATTTGGCTGAAATCATGGTCGCAAAAGCGAAAACTCGCCATGTGTGCATCGCTCCCACCGCTAGAAAAAGAATCCCTTTACCGGAATCTTTAAAACATTGGTTAGGATATTTATCAACCCTAGAGGAGACTGGTATTTAAGGGATGATTTGGGCAGATTTAACGATAATTTTAACTAGGGATTGGTGGCACAATGCTTGGCAATTATTTAACCTTAGCACCGGGAGGATTATCTGGAATTCTTTTCTGGCCTTTATCCCCTTTATCCTTAGCTTTTGGCTATTTCGTATCGCCCTCGATCGTTCCCTACTCTGGTGGTTAATTCTCTTAGTTTTCCTGCTTTTTTTACCCAATGCTCCCTATATTCTCACCGATAGCATTCATTTAATCTCTTATGTTCAGCAGGATTACGCCAAAAGTTTAATTTTTTTAGTTTTAATTCCCCAGTATAGTATCTTTATTTTTATTGGCTTTCAGCTATACGTTCTCTCCTTACTTAATTTAAAAAGTTATTGTCAGCAAAGTCAGCTAAATTCAGCAGTTTTACCCCTAGAAATAACTCTCCATTTTTTAAGTGCGATCGGTATTTATCTAGGGCGTTTTCTCCGGCTGAATAGTTGGTATCTAGTCACTCAACCGCAGCAACTATTCTGGAGTTTGCAGAATTTACTGACTCAAAAACCTTTGATATTCATCTCTATCTGTTTTTTAATTATTTGGGTACTATACGAAATCAATAAAAGGCTTTACAATCGATTTTTTGGCTACAATTAACGCCTATCGGGGATTTCGACCCTCTCCTAGTCTCTTTCCGATTAATTAAAAGATAGTAGGAAGACAGAGATCAATTGGCCGCAGCGAAAGTAGTCGTGCAAAATTAATTTCCTAGTCGAGACTCCGAGACAGGAGACAGGAGACGGGAGACGGGAGACGGGATACAGCTATTAGGGATCGGATTTGAGTTTTCAGTTCACTGTTTACTGATCACAGCAGAAGTCTGACGGAGTAGTGGCTTAGATGTGTAATTAATTGTGCTTAGATACTTATGATCATCGAAAATTTGGGTCTGAAACCCCGCCGTTTTAGGTTGGCTTTGCTGTTAAATATGAGCATCGTTTACGAAATATATGCTAAAATATGAGACATGGAAAAAGCCTATTCT
>NZ_JASJFF010001099.1:0-1987 GCF_030065435.1 Microcystis sp. M53603_WE2 | reverse complement strand
TTTGCTGTCAATCAAGGACAAGACATCGGTACAGCTTTAGGAATTACCGCTTTAGCGGCTCTTTGCGGTGTCGTCTGCCGTCATTTTGACCTAATGTGATGCAATCTTCCTCACACATCCAATTCTGCCGAAAAATCCCGTTTTTTCTCGTATTGATAGGGACCGAGCAGAGCACCCCAAATTCCCTTACCAGTGCCGGGATCTAGACCTTTATCGTAGGTTTTTAGGCTATGACTCGTCACCTCGAAACCTAAAGCCACCTGATAGGTTGTCCCCTCATAGGTGAATTGACAGCGCTGTTCCGGTTGCGGTTGGGCGATAAACTGGTATTGATTATCAGCGAGAGTATTGACTTTGACCGATAAAGTGCAGGTAGGCAGAAAAGTTAGGTCTTCTAAGCTAATTTTTCGCAGAATATCGGGATTTTTGCCCGCACCTTGCACGGATTTCAGGTCATTAAACATATAATGCCTAACCTCTAACCCTGCCGATTCCGATCGCATTAATCGCCACAGTCGCGGTCGGTAGGGTTGGTCTAAATTGATTATACTGGCCTGTTCGGCAAAAAGTGCGATGCTGTCTTCCCGAAATAAAGGCAACGGACGCAACCATAAACGCAGGTGAACGTACCACACCGGTTCCGCTTGTGCTTGCCGTTGATTTTCAAATTCACCTGCGAGATACCGACCAAAAGTGATTAATTCAGGGGTCATAGCTCAAAAAATTCTCCTTATTGCCTCAAAATTAATCATAACACCCATAGAAATCACTTTTTTGACAAAAATGACCTTCAGGCTAATGGAACCCGCTTAAACCCAGCTATTCCCCCTTTAGTGTACCAATATTCCCAGCGACCGCCAGCAGCACTAGACCAATCCTTGAGGTCAAATTTACCGCTGCCGGAGGGAGTTCCTGCGATGCGATAGACTTTCACCGCTTGACCGTTATTATTCCAGATTAAAGGCCGATCCGGCTCCATCTGTTCGGGTAGAGTCCCGTTAGTTTGCAGAAAATAGGCATCTTGTCCCTTATCGGTGCCGTTGCCATAGACTTTGGCGATACCATGCTCATCGATCGCCAGAAAAGCACCTTCTTCTAAACCGATAGCGTAGGCGGGCAGTTGATTGTGATTATCGTGTACATTGCGGGCTAAAAAACCAAAAAGGCGACCATATCTTGTTTCGGGATGATCTTGATTGAGTCGATCCAAATGGGTATCTGTCACCACTTTTTTGAGAAAAGGAACCCGAATAAAATCACTCCGATAGAAGTCTTTGGTGTTGAAGTGAAAGGGATTATTTAATATTTCCGAACTCAGTACTCCTTCGTGAGTAGGCGCATAGTAAAAATCACCCAGAATAGCCATTCCTGCGCTGGTTCCCGCCACGGGAACTTTTTTCTCATTGATCAGATAATTGATCGCTGTTTCCACCTTTGTGCTTTCCCACAAATCCTCGTACTGATTTTGATCACCACCGGCAAAAAAAAGAATATCGGCATTACGAATATATTCGATAACATCAGGATGATTCGCCGCTTCACGACTATCAATTGATAGTTCCGCCGCTGAGCCGATCAGGGAGCGGTAATTGTCGCAAATCCAATCAGCTTGACCGCCAAGATTGCCAAAGCGCAACACTAAGTAATTACCGCCTTTAGCTCGATTCAATAACCATGTGGTCGCTTGATCTTCTCCTAATTTACCTCCTTCCGCTCCCCCGATTAATAAAATACCCGATCGATGTTTTACCGACTGAAAATTGGCTTGTCCACAACGACAAGAATAACGAAAATCTCGATTATGATTGTCGAACATAGTCTTATACCCTCGCCTCTTAGCTTACTGCTTCTATCCTAGCTTTAACTAGGACAAAATCAGAGTTTTCTACCATAAAAGTTAACAACAAAGCCGATCTATAGCTGAAATCGGTAGCGGCAAAACTCCCTAGTTTACATTCTGTTAAAAATCGTCCTATAATAATCCAAG
>NZ_JASJFF010000434.1:0-2194 GCF_030065435.1 Microcystis sp. M53603_WE2 | reverse complement strand
TGATAACTGATAACTGATAACTGATAACTGATAACTGATAACTGATAACTGATAACTGATAACTGATAACTGATAACTGATAACTGATAACTGATAACTGATTAAGACATTTCTAACATTCTTTGAATCGGCAACAGTGCCTTAACTCTTAAATCTTCAGAAATAGTAATTTCTGGAGTTGTATCTCGCATACAGAGATACAATTTTTCGAGAGTGTTCAGTCTCATGTAGGGACACTCATTACAAGCACAGTTATTCAAACCTGGTGCGGGTATAAATAGTTTTTCTGGGGCCGATTTTTGCATCTGGTGAATAATCCCCGGTTCTGTGGCGACAATAAAGGTTTTTTCAGAACTTTTCAGGGAATAATTTAATAGTGCCGTCGTGGAACCAATATAATCGGCATGGCGTAAAACCGATGATTCACACTCAGGATGGGCGATAATTTTTGCTTCTGGATGGGCAACTTTTAATTCTATTATCTTGCGTTCGGAAAAAGTTTCATGGACAATACAACTACCCTGCCAGAGGACTAAATCTCTACCAGTTTGCTGACTGACGTAACGTCCCAAATTGCGATCGGGAGCGAAGATAATCGGTTGATGGGCAGGGATTTGATTAACTATTTTGACTGCGTTGGAACTGGTGCAGATAATATCACTCATGGCCTTAATTTCTGCACTGCAATTGATATAGGAAATCACGATATGATCGGGATATTGGGCTTTAAAACGAGCAAAATCTTCAGGATGACAACTATCAGCTAAAGAACATCCTGCATCTAAATCCGGCAGCAATACCAACTTATCGGGATTTAAGATTTTAGCTGTTTCTGCCATGAAGTGAACCCCCGCAAATACGATCACATCTGCTGGCGTTCGGGCAGCCTGTTGGGATAAACCGAGAGAATCACCAATATAATCAGCTATATCCTGTATGTCAGAATTTTGATAGTAGTGAGCCAGAATAACGGCGTTTAATTCCCGTTTAAGCTCTTTAATTGCCGTAAATAGGTCATCAGGTAAGCTCGATCGATTTGTGGGTTGAACAGTTGTGAACACGGCGGCATTTATGGTTATTTTTACCAAATACTAAACAAGTTCCTAGATCATAGCAAATTTTTTTTAAGGGGAGTGGGGGAGTGGGGAAGTGGGGAAGTGGGGGGCAACTTTGATTTATTATCCTGAATTCTGTCTCCGAACTCCGAACCCCGAACCCCGAACCCCCATCCCCTATCAATGCTAGGATAAAGGCTTGAGTAGAGAACGATCGAGCCAAAGCCATGTCATCGACAGAAGTAAAAACCCCACCCCCAGACAGTCCTGAATTCCTCGATGAGTTACCCGGAGAAGTGGAAATGTCCTTATTTGACCACTTGGAGGAATTGCGGCGCCGGATTTTTTATAGTTTAATTGCCGTGGCTGTAGGTGCGGTGGGATGTTTTATCTTCGTTAAACCCCTAGTGCAAGTGCTGGAAGTTCCCGCCCAAGGAGTAAAATTTTTGCAGTTAGCTCCGGGAGAATTTTTTTTCGTCTCCCTAAAAGTAGCTGGATATAGCGGCATACTGGTGGCTAGTCCGGTCATTCTCTTACAAATTATCCTCTTTGTGCTGCCGGGGTTAACCCGTCGCGAACGGCGTTTAATTGTCCCGGTAGTCTTAGGATCGAGTGTTTTATTTTTTGCTGGTTTATTTTTTGCCTATATTGCCCTGATTCCCGCCGCTTTAAACTTTTTTGTCAATTATGGGGCCGAAGTGGTCGAACAAGCTTGGTCGATCGAGCGCTATTTTGAATTTGTCTTACTTTTGCTGTTTAGTACCGGCATCGCCTTTCAAATTCCCGTTATTCAATTGATTTTGAGCTTTTTAGGCATTATTTCCTCGCAAACGATGTTATCGGGTTGGCGTTTCGTGGTTTTGGGTGCGGTGATTTTAGGCGCAATTTTAACCCCTTCCACAGATCCTCTCACCCAATCCCTGTTAGCAGGGGCGGTCTTGGGTCTATACTTTGGGGGGATTGGGGTAGTGAAATTAACGGGACGTTAACTAGCTATTAGCCGTCAGGCTCTTCTCGACTTTGTGTGATAATTTTTGCTTATGAAATCGTGAAATGTTTACTGGGAAAGACTTTTAGGACTATTTGGTTAAATAAACTATCAGTATAGACCTCGTTTCCACACAGAAACCAGAAGAGCC